>NZ_JNJM01000018.1:0-87270 GCF_000701645.1 Oribacterium sp. FC2011 | reverse complement strand
GGCTTACTTTCAATGACTCCAAAACCGGTTTTATCCATCTGAGGTCATTCCACTGGCTTACTTTCAATGACTCCAAAACCGGTTTTATCCATCTGGAGTCATTACATTGACTTATGTTCATTGACTCCAAATCCGGCTTTATCTATCTGAAGTCATTTCACTGACTTAAGTTCATTGACTTCATTTCCGATTTAATTCATCTGAAGTCAACCCACCGACTTTTTATTTTTGACTTCAAGTCAAGTAATATCCATCCTGAGTCATGCCGGGAGATGGTTTTTATCGTATTCGAGGCCGAACCTATCCATTTGTTGTCAAATTCTAAACCTTATATTGTCAAATTCTAAACCTTATATTGTCAAATTCTAAACCTTATATTGTCAAATCCTAAACCTTATATTGTAGAATCAGAATCCGGATTAAATCTTTACAGAATAATTATTCCAAAACTAATAAAAAACTTATAAATCAAATGTTTTATCACGAAATACTATATATAGTAATTTAGAAACGCATTATTGTGTTCAGATATCTTAACTAAATTAATAATATATGAGCATGTAAGAGCAAGCGTAAGAACAAGTGTAAGCGTAAGCGCAAGTAAAAGCGCAAGTAAAAGCGCAGATGCAAGTGAGAGCACAAATGTAAGTGAAAGCGCAGATTCAAGTGAAATTGCAGATGCAACTAAAAGCGCAGATGCAAGTAAAAGCGCAAAAAGCAGAGGAGACCCACCACTTTGGACATAAATAAGACTATCACCAACCAGAACCGGAATTCTCCGGAAAACTCAACAAAATACAGAGAATTCATAAATAATAACAGGGTTAAGCTAAATAAATACCTGAATAATATTCTGTGGTTCTGTATCCTTACGGGTCCTGCAATTGCAGGCGGAGTCTATACCGGGGTATTTCGAAAAGTTCAGATGATAACATGTCTTCATATCTCACTGACCATGCTGATCATCGCACTTGTTCATTATTATCTGAGACGCTGGAAACCGGCATCAGCCTGGGTAAGTATGTTCGCTCTATTGGCCCTGGAAATCCTCCTTTTATACATGTGTTACGCCCATGTAGGAATTCATCTTACATGGTTCTCAGTGCCTGTACTGTCACTGCTTTTCTGCGACAAGTGGTTTTATCTCACCACAGTCATTACAAATTATATGATGATGGTGCTTGGAACCTTTATCACTGCGCCGTATTATGGAGCATTAAGAACAGACTTTAGTTCGGTCACTTCATATTTCATAAATATGATTGTCGGACTGACCATTGAGACTGTTGTAATGCTTGTAGTAGGCTATGGTCTTCTGAGAACCATGAACAGTTATCTCGAGGATATGTTCAACCAGAATCAGACCATTGAGGCCGACAAGGTGAAGTTGAAAGATCAGCTTCATATTTTATATTCCATGGCGGAGATATATGACAATGTTAACCTCCTTAATTTCACGAAGATGACGGAAATGTCACTGAGAGAGGAAGTTCCTGTGGAGCATACATTGGACTTAAACTCTTATAACCACTCCATTATGAATCGCAAGTTAAAAATGGAAGTTATTCACAAATATGTTAGTGATTTCCAGAAATTCACCAATATAAAAACTGTTCAGAAAAGACTTATCGGGAAAAAATATATTACCTATGAATTTGAGAGTATCTTCTCAGGATGGTATAGGGCACTGTATATCCCGGTTGAAGTAGACGAAAAAGGTGTGCCTCAGGTAATTATTTACACACTGCAGAATATTGATGAAGATAAAAAACGTGAAGAGCATCTCGTCCGTATATCCATGACGGATGAACTCACCAGACTTTACAACAGAAGATGCTTTGAAGAGGATCTTATAAGTATAAGAAACAACGGAATGGAAGATGATTTTGTCATCTATTCAGTTGATGTAAATGGTTTAAAATCCGTGAACGATAAGATAGGCCATGCCGCGGGAGATGAGCTTATAAAGGGCGCGGCAGACTGCATGTCCCTGGTTGTGGCAGGAAACGGTCGTGTTTACAGAACAGGCGGAGATGAATATTTCATCATTGCACATTCATCAGAACCCGAAAAACTAAAAGAAGATATATTATCGGAAGCTGAAAAGTGGCATGGCAAGCTTGTTAATCAAATGTCTTTGTCCATAGGATATGCCACACACAAAGATCATCCGGAATCTGATATAGATGAACTTGAACGAATGGCAGATAAGAAAATGTATGAAGACAAAGACCGGTACTATCAGGAAAGCGGACTTAGAAGACGATAATCCGTAGTCTCACACCGCAAGGGGTTTGCCTCCTATCCACCGGGGACGGTTTTCAACGGCGAGAACCGTCCCCGGTGGTTTTAAGTAGGTCTGCACCTTTACGTTTGATTTCTTACCAACTCCCATGTCAGTAACAATACAAATTTATTTAAAGTAATTTTCAACGTCGATTTCCTCGCATATTTGAATCATACAGGAAGCTTTCAAAATATTTAAAGAGTAAATCTGACAAATATTATTAATACTCAGATGTTTTCCATCCGATAAAACAAATAGAGATAGCACGGGGAACAGCTATCTCTATATTTTCCGTTATGCCAAGCGATATAGACAGGGGTGATTTGGGGATGAAACTGAAGACAAAGATCAAAACCGGAATTTTGATCACACTATATACATATGTCATAATTACGACGGCAGGTGTCTTGACTTCATATGCCGAAGGATGGAAAAACACCTCCGGGGTATGGCAATGGATAAAAGATGACGGCACTGTTGCCACAGATACATGGAAGTCCGCCAATGGTTACTGGTTCTATCTGGACTCCAACGGAAACATTAGCAAAAACCAGCTGATTGCCGAAGAAAATGCCGATGGCATTGATTATTTCTACGTAGATTCAAATGGTGCACTCCTCAGAGATTCATGGAAAGCAATCCCCATAGATCAGTCCGAAAAAAAGAACTACAAGGCTCAGTACTTTATGTACTATTTCGGAAATGACGGAAAAGCTTATAAATCAGGTAAAACCTTTACGGAAGAAGACATTAAAACCATAGAAGGAAAAAAGTATGCTTTCGACAAAAATGGTCGTATGCTCTATGGCTGGATCGATTCCACCGATGTAAAGCAGCAGGACTATGATTCCATTGCCTGGGTATTTTCAGACTACTATTTTGGTGAATGGAATGATTGTTACCTTAGGGAAGGGTGGATACAGCTTCCTGTTTATGAAAGAAAGGCGGGAACCACCAGAGAATACTGGTTCTATTTCGATTCCAACGGAAAGAAAATAAAAAGCAAGACAAAAATTATTGACGACTATTATTACGCATTTGATGATGACGGTCATATGTCCAGAAGCTGGAAACCAAAAACAGATTAGAAGCAAAATGCTTTTTCTATAAATTTTCTAAAAAACCTCTTATTAAGATAATGCTTTAACCGATAAATATTATTAGAAAGCTATTTCTGTATTGAAGAGCAACCGGGAGTTTACATGCTGTGTTTGGGATAAAGCAGGGAGGCAATATTCATATATTGTAAGCATAAAACATAGATTGCTTTTTAAGACAAATAAAGGAAATGATCATTTAAAATCGAGGGAATACGAATGAGCGAATTAACAAATGAGCAAAAGGATATTTTGGGAGAGATCGCAAATATCAGTATGGGAAATGCAGCTACAAATCTTAGCATGATGGTAAATAACCCGGTAAATATCACAACTCCCGGCGTAAGTATCATCAGTAGAAGCAATGCATTGGATGATTATCAAAATACCTGTATCTTTGTACAGATTCATTATGTTAAAGGTCTTGATGGGAATAATGTTTTCATCCTGCAGGAGCCGGATGTTATCGCCATCACAGATCTCATGATGGGTGGACCCGGAAACAGCGAAGGAGAAGTGAATGATATGCACATGAGTGCCATTTCCGAAGCAATGAATCAGATGATGGGAGCTTCGGCAAGCTCTCTTGCTACATTGCTGGATCGTATGGTTGATATCAGTCCGCCTGATGTATGTAAAATCGATGTAGATAGTGTCAAAGTCTTTGAAAAGATCTTTGATTCCAATACGGAACAGTTTGTTAAGGTGGCATTCAAGATGGATATCGGTGATCTGATACATTCTACCATGGTGCAGCTTTATCCTATACCATTTGCTGTTGAAATGTGTGATAAATTCTCCATTAAGAAGAAAGCAGGACAGTACGGCTAAGCAGAAGATAACCGTGCCTGCTGGCAGAAACCATCCTCGATTGCTTTCTCGAAATCCGTCAAAAAACCTTCATAGCACGAATTATTAAAATTAATTTATAAAGTTTATAGATTTTTAATATTTTTTTTGAAAAAACTACTTATATTCTGTTTGCTATTTAGAAAATCTATACTATAATAAATTCATAAAATACTATGTACGTGTATTGTAACTACATATTAACGGCGAAGGAGAGTCGTTAGCATTTACAAGGAGGTTCAAAATGAGTTATCAGGCAATCGAGGGTGTAGCCAGATACGATAACCAGGAACGGATCAGTACGGAAAATCGCTGGCAGCAGTATTTAGATTTGCGGAGCCGCAACAACCAGAAGCTGGATCAAACAAATCAGTCTGAAAGCAGAAAGTTTCAGAATGAAACTTCAGAACAGGCAAAGGAAGAGAACAGGATTCTCTTTGAACGTCCTAATCAGCAAAACCTTGATCAGTTAAAGCGCAAGGCTGACTCCGGACAAAAGCTTACTTCTGATGAGAAGGCTTATCTCCAGCAGTATGATCCCGATTCCTATCGTAAGGTTACTCAAAGGGAGCAGGAAGTAAAAGAGTACAAGCGTATTTTAAAACAGGCAAAGTCTAAAGAAGAGATACGTAATGCAAAGATTCATTATTCCGATGTTGCATATCGTAATGTGGATGTTTATGCAGATAGCACGTATACTTTGGACAGCGATTATTTAGTGGACGAAGAAAGATCTACTTATGACCGTGTTGTTTGATTTTCAAGCAACAAAAATCTTTGAGTGAGGAAATATGTGTATGGTCAGAGTATTGAATTTCGTTTATAGAATAGAATAAGATCCTGAGATGGTTAACTGTCTCGGGATCTTTTTTATTATCCGCCACATGTGCTTTTGTATAAGCACAATACCGCGTGACAATTTTATCGCAAAAATAAATCCACACGGGGTGGGTAAAAAATAAGTCCCACGCAATGCGTAGGACTTATAACTCTTCTATATGAGTTTCAGATTAAGCAATCTTTGTAAAGTGCATAATGGTTCCATCAGTATTTGTGATGGTCATTTCACCATTGTTGAAATCGAATGTACGATCATTGATAACACTTAAGTAATGATTTGTTGAGATGAATGATACCTGTGATGTTGTAGCGCCCTGTCCGTTTACACGCTCGATAACTGTAAGAGACTTATCAGTGTTAATGGAAACTTCACGTGTATCAATAAAAGTTGCAGGAGTAACACTAGAGCCATATTCTGTGTATGTCCACTGATATGTTCCGATAAGAGCGATAGATGAGTTTACATCTGTAGTATTTGCATTTGGTATCCACTTTCCATCAGCGCCTACGAAATAACCATCCGGTGTCCATGTGTTTGTGAGCATAACGCCCTGAGGTCCGAGATAGTAGTTGCCTACCCACTGATTTACAGCCCAAGTACCATCGCTCTTGAGATAGTACCATGAATTACCATTAGCAATCCATCCTGCCATAGCTGTCATTGCTGATCCTGTGATCATAAGAGCAGCGATTGTTGCTGTTAAAAGCTTCTTCAACTTCATATATAACCCTCCTGGTTTAAGAACATTAATTGCGCATGCACCGCTTTTAAGTGATACGCTGTGTATGCGGGAGTAATATATTGTCCCCTCACACTATTAAACAACTGAAGTATAACATCAGAGTGATTAAATTCAATACTGGAGCACAAAATTTTAATATTTCGACAAGAAAGTTAATAATTTCACAGACAGACTCTATTCAATTCTCACATTAAATTACATTGTACTGCTACTCTTTTGGATTTTTTTACGAGCTCACCAAACAAAGTTTTAGCGGAAATTTAATCTTTTTTTTAAGATTTTTGGCGAAAATTGCTATATTTAGCTTATATTTGATTTATCTTAAGTCGACGTATCAATAAGGGATTTTTTTTAATAAATTTTATCGGAATTTAATAATGGTGCATCAAGAGTCACCGAAGGGAATCATACTCTTGTTTTATATGCAGGGGATCATATGAACCATACAAGTATAGGATTAACTTTTTATATTCTGACTATAGTATTTATTCTTGGAACTGTTCTCGGTAGTTTTATCGATTGTATGGCATGGCGAATTGTAAAGCAGGAGAGTGTTCTCAAAGGACGCTCTCATTGTGATGTTTGCGGAACACCGCTTACTGCACTGGATATTATCCCCATAGTGTCTTATCTCAAATCGAAAGGAAGATGCAGTCACTGCGGAGCTAAGATAAGTCCGGAGTCAACCTGGGTTGAATTTATATTAGGCGTTACGTTTGTAATTCTTGTATTGAAATTTGATCTTTCCTTCAAGGCACTGCGATACATGGGACTTGCAGTTATTCTCATGGGACTTAGTCTGGTGGATCTCAAGACCTTTATTATTCCGGACAGGTTTCATGTCATGGGCATCATCTGGTGGCTAATGACTCTGCCCATGATAGCACTCACTAAAGGTCAGGGCGTCACTTTCTGTTTTGCAAATGATGTTATAAAAGCCGAAAACATAGCGGAAATGGCAGAAATCGAATCCCTGAGCACTATGGAGCTAATGCTTCAGGACTTAAAGTCCGGGCTTATAAGCGGTTTTGGAATAGCGCTGTTTATGCTTGTTTTATCAATCGTCTTCGACAAAATATCCGGAAAGGAAAGTCTGGGAGGCGGAGACATTAAACTGTTATTTATGACGGGACTTTATATGAGACCCGGGGTGGCACTTTTTAATCTCATCCTAAGCTGCATCGTTGGACTCATATTTGTTTTTATATTAAAAAAAGACAAAATACCTTTTGGACCTTCCATTTCACTTGCTGTAATGATTTCTATTTTTATAGGAAGTGAATTTGTGGACTGGTATATCGGTCTTTTGTTTTAGGTGATCTTTTAGGGATTACGGAACCTTTCAATAAGGATTCTATTTAAATGTTTAGTACACATTAGTTAGGGGTTAATGATGAGAATCAATAAGGTTGTCGGCATCAGCATAGGTAATTACCGTATATCGGTTTCTTATGTAGTTAAAGGACAATTAAAGAGCTACTTTTATGAGAACGTACCGGACAATGCGGTAAAAGACGGCATGATCCAGTATTGGGATGCCATGTCAGAATTTCTCCGTGACACTCTGAAACAGCACGGCATAAAATGTAAAAATGTAATCTTCAGTGTGCCTCTGAACGGTGTTTATATCCGTAATATCGAGCTGCCTCTTATGAATCTTCAGCAACTTGAGCTGAATCTTCCGTTTGAGTTCCATGACTACATTTCTGAAAGTTCAGACAAATATTTCTATGACTATGCGGTTATAGAAAAGACAGATAAGAGTATGAGACTTCAGGCCGTAGCCTGCAGTAAGGAGCTCATTGAACGCTACCGTAAGATGGCAAAGGCTGCAAAGCTGGTTCCTATCGGACTGGTTCCGGAGGTTATCGGAATCCAGAGAATTCTGGGTGCATACAAACAGCAATTCTCGATCGAGGAGCAGAAGGATTTTGCGATCCTCGACATGGGAGATCAGAGCTTCAAGATTCATTTCTATAATAAAGGAATCTACAACGCCACCAGAACATTTGAACCCGGTGGTTATGCATTGGCAGAAAAAATAAGTGAGATAAACGGTACAGATATACATATCTCGCATCTGGCTTTGGAAGAAAATCTCAATAATATACAGTCTCATCCAAGTCTGGTTCAGATGTATGAAAACAGAGCGGTTGAGATCATGAGAGCTCTTAACTTCTATAGCTACAGCAATAACAATAACAATATCGATACACTGTACTATTGCGGCGGAGTCAGCAACATCAGGAAATATATAAAGGTTCTTTCTGAAACCGTTAATCTTCCTGTGAGACCTTTAGGCGATCTGGTAGCTGTAATGGACGATGAAGTAAGAGACAGCTTCATCTCCTGTCCCCAAAGCCATGGAATCACCGTGGATCCCGATTATGAGCCTAAGCCTCTGACAGCTGAGGAAGCCGACAGATTCAGGCATCATATCGAACAGTATGAGAAGCAGAAGATGGATTCCTTTAAGGATGAAGAGTACAGAGGTACCGTTGAGAAACCTGTCTCCGAATCCAAGCTGGATGCCAATGATACAGACCTTAACTCTCTGGCTTCACAGGTAAGTAAAGCAGTTGAAGCTGAAAGCCAGGCGGCACCGATGCCTTCATCGATTCCTACAATTGATCGTAAACCGGAGCCGGTTGTTCAGCCGGCAGTACAGCCAGTGGTTGAAGCTGTTCAGCAACCGATACATCAACCGGTTCCTACAAACGTTGTACCAGTGATACAAACTGATCCAGAGCCTGTTGTTCAACCGATAGTACAGCCAGTCGTTGAAACCGTACAACAACCGGTAGTCACAGATGCAGTGCCTGAAATCAAGCCCACACCGGAGCCTGTAGTACAGCCGGTGGTTGATACTATACAGCAACCGGTATTTTCAAATACTGTACCGGTGATAAATCCTACACCGGAGCCGGTAATACAGCCGGTCGTAAATGCTGTACAGCAACAGGTAGTCACAGATGCTGTTCCTGTTATCAAGCCTACACCGGAACCTGTTGTTCAGCAGGTTACTTCTGAAGTTGTTCCTCTGATTATACCAACATCAGAGCCTGAGACTTCCGAAACTGTGCCGGTATCAAAATTCACACCGGAACCGGAAACACAGCCGATTATCAAACCTATACGTGAACCAGTTATTACAGAATGGGCGGTTTCAGCTCCACTAAGTTCACAGGATCTGAAACAGTTTACAAATAATTCAGAGCTTAAACCGATTGGTTTGGAAGAACATGTTTCAACCATGGAAGCAAAGGCTGAACCGGTTCAGAATGTAGCCCCGGTCATCAAAGACGTGGCTGAACCTGTTCAGGAGAAACTTCCTGTGATCAAATCAGTGGAAGAGCCTGTAGTCCGGAATGCACCACCGGTAATTGAGTCGGTGTCAGCACCGGTTCAGGAAATTTCGCCTGTCGTTGAATCAGTGACACCACCGGTTCAGGAAAAACCTACTGTGGTCGAATCATTGATTGCTTCAGTCCAGGATGTACATTCTATAGCTAATCCAACGACTACATCTGTTCAGAATAAACCACCAGTCATTGAATCAGTGGTGGCAGCTGTACAGGAAGCATCTGTCAAGGAAACATCACCTGTCATCGAGTCAGTGACACCACCGGTTCAGGAAGCTTCTCCGGTAGTAAATGCTGTAGAGGAGAAGCAGGAACCTCCGATGTTTTCGAGAGATATCTCTGAAGATGAGCTGGAGCAACAGGCCTTCGATCTGATAAGAAGTCTTGCTAAAAAGTCTTCTGATGGTCAGGAAGCAGAATCTTCAACAAACAATGATACAAAGACAGAAGAGTCTTCAGAAAATGATTTTGCTGCAAGACTTATCAGACTAAACGACTATATGGATGATCCTGTCAAAGAATCCGATGATCAATGGGTAAAACATTTGGACGAAGACGAATATGATACGGATACTGACAGAGCCATAGAAGAACTTACTGAACGATTTTTAAAAGGACAAACTTCATGAATTTAAAGGGAGGGTACCGATTTGGCACTTAAAGCTAATGCAAAAAAAATACAGATCGGTAGGGCAAGGAAGTTACCTGTCAAGAAAACCATAAATCTCATGTATAAAGAGAAGACGAGAACTGATATCGTTTTCACTTTGTTGATATTTATGTTGTATCTTGTTGCTTTGTATTTCTTCTCGAAATACGGAGTAAGTGCACAGCTAAGTAAGGCTGACGCAGCAGAAAGTCACTTTAATCAAAAGCTTGAAGAGCTTCATGCTCTTCAAGCCGAAAACAATGAATATGCAAATGTCATCACTGAGTATAGTCATTATGGAAACGGTTTTCTTACCGAAAGCGAAGTTGCAGCTCAGGACAGGATAACCATGCTGAATGTCCTCGATCAGCGTATACATACCACAGGCGGTATACAGAATATCAAGATCGTTGATAACATTGCACATATAAACTTAGGTGTGCCTGAAGCAGAAATGATTCCGGAGATCATCAAACAACTTGAAGAGTCGGAGTATGTTGGATATGTAACAGCTCAGACAGCAAGTACAGTTGATAAGAAAAACAACACACAGGTTGAGGTAGATGAGGATGGGAATGTCCTTACTCCGTTATATGTGGATGCTTCCATAACCGTAAACTTCCGTTCACCGGCGGAGGTTGAGGCAGCACTTGCTAACGGTGAGACAGCAGTGGATGCCTACCTTGATGCAAGTCCGACAGGCTTTGCAACAGGTACAAATGTTTATGTACCGGCAATCATAGAGCAACCTTCCGAAGATACTGAAGAAGAAACGGAAGAAAAGAAAGAAGAGAAGAAGGATACCAAAAAGGAAGATAAAAGCTCTAAAGACAATAAGTCAAAGTCTTCTTCGGATTCGAAATCTTCAAGCTCAAAGTCAAGTTCATCAAGCAGTAGTTCAGATGCCAAGGCTAAAGCACAGGCTGCACAGAAGGCAGCTGATGCTCAGGCAGCTTCACAACAGCAGGCAGCCGCTAAGCAGAGAGAACAGCAGGCTGCTCAGGCAGCTGCTCAGGCTCAGGCACAACAACAGGCAGCTTCTTCCGCCAGCAGCCAGACTTCATATATTGATACAGATACAAGTCAGTTTGGTGGTAATGTTACTATTTCAGGAGGATCTCCGACATCAACGTCCGGATCACCGATTTCATCTTCGACATCGGGTCCAACAGTTGGAATCGGAGCATCATCAGATTCAAGTCCTGTTACCAACTCAAGCTTTGGTCCGTCCTCACCTTTGGGAACAGTAGATTCATCTATAAATCCATTACATTGATTTAGGAGCAAAAATGCTGAAACGACCCTTTTCTAAATTTGAAAAAGCATTTCTTCTCATCGTAGTTATTGCCTTGCTCTGCCTTGTTTACTACAGATTTGTAAAAATCCCGGTACAGGAAAGAATAGCAAAAGCTGATACCTTTGAGATAGAACAGCAGATAGAGACGGAGCTAAAAAAGCAAAAAATGATTCAAGACATGAAGAATGAGGTTACTACCAATCAGGATACCCTGACAGGTGTTGTTGCAACCTACGATAACTTCAAGTCTGAAGCTGCACTCCTTAACTCTATATTTGTTCCTCTTGCCGAAAAGTATAACTACAGCTTTCAGACACCTGTAGCAACTGACGACACCGTAAGAAGAACAATTAATATCAACTTCTCAACAGCAAACTACAGAGTATGCAGAGATATACTACAGAGGCTTCATGACAGTAAGTACAGATGCATGATAAGCGATATCACCATCTCAGCTACCGATAAATCTTCAAATACTTATATAACCTTGCTCACAAGCCCCATCAATTGCAATCTAAGTGTCACTTTCTATGAGACACTTATCGGTGCAGTAACCACAGCGGGTCTTGATATGGGAAAGAGCAATACTTCAGGAGGCTATGTCGGTCTTGGTAATGCTGATCTATCAGGTATTCAGAGAAACACACTGGAAACCATGGCAGAGTCAATAGCAGAAGAACATGGTGTTAAGTACTGATCTGGATATATCCCGAAACAGGTTGTTTAAAAACGAATAACGAAAGACATAATTAAAAGAAATAAGTACTTTCATAAAACAAGATAATTAAAGAGGGTCAAATGGGAAAGGTGCTGAGAAAGTTACAATCAAATAATGGCGCTACACTCATGTTGGCCCTCTTGTTTTTTATTGTTTGTGCGGTCACAGGGTCCATGATACTGGTGAGTGCAACAGCGTCAAGTGGAAGACTGGAAGGGATGAGTAAACAAGATCAAAACTATTATGCCGTTAGCTCCGCTGCTAGATTTTTAGAGAAAACGTTATGCAGTGAAGATACATATATTCAAGCTACGGACAAGTTGGAGATAACAGAAGGTACAAAACCTGATCCTGATGATCCTGAAAAAGAAATTGAATATACGGAATATCATTATTATCCACCTGAATTAGATATAATGGAAAGTACTACGAATCCTCCAACTAAAAAGGATGAATTGACTTCAGGGATTTTGTTTGATCTATTAACTGATGATGGTATTGATGAAGAACATGTTGATGATAGAGTCACTAATTATATAAAGAAGAAAGAAGCTAGTGGTGTAAGTGAAGATTATCCTGAGGAGTTTAATGATAAATGGTTTAAAGGCAGAAAAGAATCTGGATATACAGGAGTTTTTCCTGATGATGAATCACCATATATTAAAAAAACTGTTCTGAGTGTCCATTCTA
This sequence comes from Oribacterium sp. FC2011, assembly GCF_000701645.1. NCBI lineage: Bacteria > Bacillati > Bacillota > Clostridia > Lachnospirales > Lachnospiraceae > Oribacterium > Oribacterium sp. FC2011. The sequence continues at coordinate 74,738 of NZ_JNJM01000018.1, read as the reverse complement.
AATCGGGTGAACTTGAAAGTCTTAAGGTAGATGTTTCTATGTATCTAGATAAAGCAGGTATTCTAATGATTAAATGTGAAAATCACATAGATCCAGAGAATGATAATATAGGAAACACTTATTCTATGCTGATCAAATTAGACTGTAATGAAACAATAGAAATGAAGACAACAGGAACTAGAGATGATCGTACAAAGATAAGAGAGTACAGCTTAAAATTCAAGACGTTATCTATAGAAAAATCAAAATAATTGAAATGTAATGAATAAGCTGGTTTTTATTATTCGTAAAAGGATTGATATTTAATGTTAGAAAAATTACTTAAAAACAAAAAAGGCGAGACAATAACAGAAACACTTGTTTCAAGTATTATTGCGGCAATGTCTATGATTATTTTTGCCTCAATGGCTATTGCGGCAAATAACATCATTACAGAAACTAAAGAGGTTATAGAAGATTATTATAATGATTTATCAAACATTAATAAAAAAGATGGATCTTTGAAAAAGGATGATGCGAGTCTGGAATTTGATAATTCATTGTTGAATAATGAAACAAATTATTCAACACCTCTCTATTCTAATATTTCAGATTCAGATAGCACAAAGATGGTTATATATAGTTATTGAGTGAATAATTATGATAAATAATAACGTTAGATTAAAAATTAAAAGTAATAAAGGATTTTCACTCACAGAGACATTAACTACTTTGATCATAATGTCTCTTGTAGGAATTATGATAACGGCAGGATTAGCTACAGCAACTAGAGTATATAAACAAGTAACTGAGTATGCACGTGCACAGGTACTATTTTCTACAGCTTTTACACTTATTAATGATGAATTAATTTATGTAGATCCTGATTCAGTTGTTCCGAAAGATACTGAGTCAAAAACGATATCTTTTAACAATATGAACAAAAGTGAAAAAGTGACATTAAATGCTAAAGATACAGTGGGGATTACAATAAGTCATGGATCAAATGAAGAAATTCCAATTGTGCCGTATGAAGAAAAAGAGAATCTTCATACAGAATGGGAAACAATTAAATTTGATGGTGATGCTTTTATAATTAAAAATTTTTCGGTAGTTAAAGATGACAAAAAATATGTTTCACTAGAAGAAATAATAATAAAACCAATCAAAGAATAATAATACTTTTGAAAGAATTGTAATATGAATAAAATAAGTCATAAGAAAATAAATAAACATGGATTTACACTCGCTGAGCTTCTGGTAGTTATCGCAATATTGTCGATTCTGGCAGGAGTTTCTTTTGTTGGAGTTAGTAAGTATATAAGGAGACTTCAGCAGTTGGAGATGGATAACACTGCAAAAGACATTTTTATTGCAGCACAGAACCATCTAAGCCAATCTTATGCCAGTGGTGAATATGGGATTAAATATGAGAATGATCAAGATGAAAAAGATATTTTTGGTTTTAATCTTAGTAGTAAGCCATCTTATTTGCATGTAGATTACGATTCTTCAGGAAGTAAGACTCCGGATTATAAATATGTTCTTTACAAAGGTTCAGATGGTACCGGTACAGAATCAGAATGGATTCATTCTATCATGCTGCCTGTTTTTTCTATTGATAGTGAAGTTGCAGAAAATGGAAATTATTTAATTGCTTACGAAGCCAATACTGCAACAGTTCTTGGAGTTTTTTATTCAAGTAAGCCTCATACGTCTTTAGGAAATTCTGATATCATATATGAGTTTGACTCATATGATGAAGATAGACTTAATGCTGCTGTTTTAGATGAGGACTTAGAAGATCCAAAGGTAATAGGATGTTATATTGCTGGATATAGCGATGGAAGCAATGACTCTTCAGGTGGTTCGAATCCATTGATTCCGATTCCTGAGGATCAGTTTAAACCTTTAAGAGTTTATTTAACCAATGAAGATAAACTAACAGCGACAATTATTAATCTAAACTATTCTGCTTCAAATCAAAAAGAAAGGATTACATTAACAGTTACGGGTTTAACTAGCGGAAATAAGCAAACTATTCTTGTAAAAGGCTCTGATCCAAAAGGAAATACAGTATATATTAATGGAGGTAATCCTACAGGAAGATATGACGATAAGAAATATAATATAGTTTCTGATAATGAAAATATCACAATTACTCTTGATGATATAACAACAATATCAACATTAGAATCAAATCATTTTGGAGATCTTTTCCCATATTTGATTCCTGGTGAAGATATTGAAGTGCAAGCAGAGTATTCTGAAGATGGTAAATTAGCCGCATCTGTTGTAAGTAATACAGATACGGATAATAGTCTTTTTTATTCGTATGGTGGTAATGAAGCAGATATAAAATACATCAGACATCTTGAGAATCTTGATCCTGATATTTCAAAATTTGATTTTACTGAGTTGATTGATGCAGGCTCATCATCTGATGAACTTACAGCAATACAGATTGAACATATTACATATAATGCTGCTGTTTACCCAGCTATATACGATATTAATTCTAATGATAAAGGTGGTTATTATGGTATACATAATGATTACCTTGTAGAATACGATGGAACAAAAAAACATATAAGTAATATCGTTTCAAATGGTGGTAACGGTGGTAATTCTGGTATCATCGGAACTGTTAACCATAAGTCATATAAGTCATTCAAGATGAAAAATCTTGAAATCATAAATAGTAATTTCAAAGCTTCCACAGGTAATGCAGGAAGCGCTGTTGGTGCGGCTTCAACACCGATTACTTTGGAAAATATCTCTGTAAAGAATGATGATGCAAATCCTGGTTCAGCAATTACTATTTCATCCGCTATGGAAGGTGTGTATGGTGCCGGAGGTCTGATCGGAAATAGCACCAATTCACTTAATGTGAAAAAATCATATGTTTCTAGTGATAACCTTACTATATCCGGCATTGCGTCAGGTGGAATAGCAGGTAGTACGGCCGGTTCATGCACTATCGAGGATTCTCATGTTGAAGGTCAGAATCTGAAGGTATCCGGCACTACAGCAGGAGGTGCAGCCGGCCGCACATCTGGAAAGCTTGATATCACAGATACATACAGTACAGCCTATGTTTATGCTGATGCTGCCAGTGGTTCCGGTGGAGGGATCGCAGGCGGTTTCATTGGCTCTGTTAATGATGCCACTACAGACAGCATCATCGAAAGATGCTATGTATCTGGTCATACCAAAAACGGAAATTACGGAACAGGAACATCTACTACGGCAGAGCCTGACTCCATGAAAGATAATTACAATGTTATATCCAACGGTATCTCAGGAGGATTTATCGGTGATGCTACATGGGAAGGAACCGGAAAGATAACTGTAAAGAATTCATATACAACTGCTTCTGTTTATTCATCTGATGCTTCAAATGGAATAGTTGGTGGTTTTGTCGGAACATGTGTAAATCTGTCTGTAGATAATGTCTACAGCGCAGGTTTAGTTTCTGTGACCGATGGCGGATCAGCCGGAGGTTTTCTTGGTGTGGGCACAGCTTCTGCATCTGGATCAAATTATTATCTAAGAGGACTGTATACTGATAATATCAATGGTGAAAAACATGAATTCAACAACATTAGTATAGTTGGAAGCGGAAATATTTCTGGTACCGGTGTTACTGCAACATCAGGTGAAGGAATATTAGCTACATCTAATGTAAAAGAAGATGCTTGGGACAAGTATATAAAAGATCATTACCAATACTATACATATAAAACAGTTAAGCAATTATCAGGAGCGAGTACAAAAACGCCACTTACCACGCATATCGGCGACTGGGCAATAATAGAAGAAGACAAAAGTCAACATGGTATATTCATTCGAAATGCAGAAAAGTTAGCTTTAGTAATTAAAGGAAATGAATTCAAGAATAACTATCTATGGGTTTTGGTAGAAGAAAAAGATAATACTGCTCATGATTACTACGCTAATTATTATTTAGATAATAATAATATAGAATTAATTAACACAGACTTTTGTGATTATAGTAAAACAAATTTTAACTATAATATTATAAACAACAATAATACCAGTTATAATAATGAGTATTATTTGTTCTTTGATGATATAACTAAGCCTAAAGGTGCTTTTCATAATATATTCCCTTGCATAAAAGAAGGTGCAGATATTCAAATAACTGCAATAATGTTGGGTAGCCAAAATAAAAATTATACAAAAGCACAATTAAAAAAATTACAGTCAGATACAAATAGCGAAGCATTTGTAGGTATTACAAATAGCTTATTTGCTGACGGCTCATTTAATTCAAACTCAAAATATGATGACTCATCGAACTATTATGAAACAAATTATTACAGTGATATAAATCCTAACTACGCTATTGTTAAACCTATTGAATCTATTGACGGAAACAATAGTGATACCTCATATAGCAAAACTGCGCTTATTACAAATTTCAGACATTTACAAAATCTGGATGATGAAGTTTCTAACATTAAATGCGGTATGGATGTTGAAAAAGTAAAGCTCTGTAAAGATCTATATTGGAAAGCTTCTACTACATACAATGGTGAAACAGTTAATCAGATGCCGGTTATGACAAATGTAGATGATGAAAATTATGAATATTACAATAATTTCATAACAGCTATTAACGATGATAATGGTACATCAGACCAGGAAGTTAAGATTTATAAATGGAATGAAACAGGTACTACTAATACTAATACTACGCCTTTGGCAGCAGAGAGTTCATTCTACGGAATCAAGAGAGATGAGCATTATAAGCTTGTTGAGTTTGACGGTCAGGGTCACTCCATCAATAACTTAGTAATAAAGTCTAAGACCGCATCTTCTGATATGGGTCTTTTCCGAAGCGTTGATTTTGCATGTAATAAGACCTTTACAATGGGTAATTTCAAAATGAATTATCCTGTAGTAATCGGAACAACCGGTGAAATAGGAACTGTTATCGGAAAAGTAACCTCTGATCATACGCTTACATTTAATGTATCCAATATCGAAATCAATTATCCTACAGTTGAATCAACAACAGGTGATGTTGGTGGAATGATAGGAAAGATTAATGTAACTACTAATAATCATACATATAATCTGACCGGTATTACCATGAATTATCCTAATGTAACCGGTAATACATGTAATGCAGCAGGAGGAGTAATAGGAAGGATTATTGCTGATACCGGTTTGACATTTAATGCATCAAAGATAAACACTTTGGGAAGTAAGGTTAACGTGACTTCAGGTAGCGTGGCTTCGATTTTTGGAGAAATATACATTGAAAATGGAAAAAATAATACAGGTTTTACTATTGAAAATATTACAACAAAAGATTCAACAGTAATAACCGGTAACCAATATGCTGGAGTATTAATTGGTCGATTAGGTGGATCAAATTATGAGGAAAAAAATGCATGTGATTCGAATATTGATATTTCCAAGTGTTTATTAGAAGATTTTGCTGTTGTTACTAGAGGATATTCTATTAGTATGGCAGGTTCTCTTTTTGGCGGTTATTATAATAAAGGAAGCTTAAAAGTTGATAGAGTATACAGTTATGGTAAGAATTCTTTGATAAAAGCACTTGGCTCTTACGCTGATGCGGGAGGATTAATTGGAGATGCCTATTTTGGAAAATATGAAATAACTAACACAGGAGCTTCTGCTTATGTTTATGCAGGTAGAAGCGCAGGTGGATTTATAGGAGAATATAAACCAACAAACAATACAGTTACTTCTAAGATTGAAAATTGTTTTGTTGGTGGACATGTCTCTAAGTCTACATTTGACTATCTTGATTCTGTAGCTACGGATGTCAAAGGATACTCTACAGATATAATTGGTCATGGTGGATATAATATCTGGTCCAAATCCAATTCGGGCGGATTTATTGGTTACATATTTACAAATGTTTCAAATGTATTTAAGGACTGTTTCACAACGGCCTCTGTCGGTATAGAGGGTAAGAAAGTTGAAGATCCAAATAATGAGGCTGATATTGGGACTAAATCAGGGGGCTTTATTGGATATTTGCAATTTAGTCCGGGTACAGTATTCAATAATTGCTATGTAGCTGGATGTGTATTTAATAAAGCCAATCATGTAGGAGGTTTTACTGGAATTAATTTTGTGAAAACTAGAACGGACCGACCAACATATAATAATGTGTCTGTTCTTCGAGGTATCAACTATAATGATAATTTAATAGCAATAGATGTAGATGAAAAGAATGGGGCAACACCTTATACTACAGAGTTTTCAGAATCAATATTTGTAGAACCGGAGTCATCGAGAGTTGTTAATACAAATACTTCTGAAGTAAGGACTTCAACATTCAATCTGCCTGAAAATTCAGTATATCCATTCAAGGATGAAGCACGTAACCCGGATTTAACCGATTCTTATCAATATGTATTTTATGGTGATTGGGTAGAGCCGAAGTCAAAGTATGTCAGTCTTGAAAATGGCAATAGATTAACAGCTGTAATTGATCTTTCAAACGGTACGACGTACAAGAGAGTAGAAGATATCAATGTTACCGGTGGATATTATTATGAAACTTACATAAAGCTACAAGGTGAAGAAAGTGGTGTAACCGCCTATTACAGAGTCAGGTACAATGAGCAGGGATACAAGAATATTGCTCAAATAAGTCATTATAATACATACGCAGAAACTGAATCGACTATGGTGAGAGATACCACTATGTTTGACTATCACCCTGATTCTGCATTGCTTGAGTTTTATATTGATAATCTCTCTTCTAAACAATCAAATTATCTGATGACAATGTCAGAAGGTCCGGAGGATGCAAAACCCGGAGAGAATATTATTGTCAATGTACGTAGTACATATGCAAATGTTCAAAATGTCACCGGAAATACTCAGGCAATGGCAAATAGCCTGTTTGAAAAACGTGTTGATAACAGTGATGGAACGTGTACTGTATATATATCTAATAGTAGAAACCTTCAGAATCTTGAAAGTTCAGTTTCCGGATTAAATTACAGTACATATAAAATAACTAAGGCTGTACAGACGGATAACATATATTGGAAGGATGATGGTTCATATATAGCTGATGCTAATCATACTTTCTATACAGCAAAGGTTGAACCATACATTACAGAACTTTCGACATTAAATAACGATCATGAAGTAATAATTTATAATTATAATTCTAAAAATACAACAGATGGATATGTTGAGTTAACTCATAATGGAAAGTTCAAGCCTATATATGTTAATGATTCTTGTAGTTTGACAGAATACGACGGAGGTGGTTATTCGATTTATAACTTAAGCCCGGATGAGCATTTAACATCTGAAGTGAATTCGGGTCTGTTAGCAAGGACAAACAACAATTTCACAGTGAAAAATCTAACACTTATAAATCCTACAGTTGTAAACACAGGAGATGAATATGCCGGTAAAGAACCGTTAACATCCGGAGCAATAGTAGGAACTGCAAACAAAAATCTCACATTGTCAAATGTTCACTTAAAAGGCATTACTACAGTAACTGCAAAAACCAGTGCCGGTGGATTTGTTGGAGAAGTTTCAGGTAATCTTGTTGTTGAAAATTGTGGCGTAAACAACTTCACAACCTATGACAATAGGGTTACAGGTGAACTGAATGTCTCATGTTCAGGTGGTAATCCACGTAATATTGCCGGTATGGTTGCAAAAGCAAACAATAGAACACAAATTACCGGATGTACTATTGATTGTAATTCCTTATCAATCACTGATTCGGATACTATTGGTGGTAGTTATCTAGGAGGATTTATTGCATTTAATTATGGTGGTGTAGAGATTACATCTTCAAAAATCGATAGTGCTTCTATAAATATTAGCAGTAATAGCGGATCTAGTACGCCAGGAGGATTAGTTGCATATTCTTATGGCGGAGATGTGACACTAAATAATTCCTATATTAATTCAACCATTTTGAAAATTGAGGGAGGATCCCAAGTTGGAGGTATACTTGCTTTACAAAATGGAGACAGACAATATAAGTGTGAATTTAATAATGTAGGAATAACATCCCCTAATGGAATAATTAAAAATGTCAGAAGTTATTCAGCAGGAAAAAATACTACAGTTCTTGGAGGTCTGATAGGCTCTGCTAGTCTGACGATAACAAATTTACAGAACTGCTATACTTCAGTTTACTTGCAAGGTTATAGTGAATCAGTTGGAGGTTTAATTGGAAGTATTAATTCAATGTCAGGTGTTATCAGCAATTGCTATGTAAGTGGTCATACTAAAGGAGGCGTATTTGTTGATACGATTGATGAAAGTGTTGACGGACGATTTAATATAATATCTTGTGGAAAACACGTTGGTGGATTTATAGGAAGTTTGGCCGGAACATGCACAGTTGAACATTGTTTTAATACCAATTCATTACTATTTTATCCTGATTCTGCTGATAGCACTTATGATGATACTATTGGTGGATTTATCGGAGTAATAGGCGGAGATGCTAGTGGAGAGTTAAGGATTAATGATTGTTATAGTTACAGTCATGTTGCCGGAATGAATTATTCAAGTGGAATAGCAAGCTCTGTAGGCACATTCGCAGGCCAGTTATATCATGAAGGTTCATATCATAATGCCACAATTAACAACTCATATTATTTAGATGAGGGAATAGGATTGTATCCGATTGTGACAAAAGATGGTTGTGAAGTGGGACTGGCACCGGTAACAAAGACCGACTCAGCCAACATTACCGCTACAAATGAAACATTTTCCACTAATACAGTTCCGTTTGATGCATCACGAACAACAGTGGTTTATCCATTTAAAAACTGGATTAGTTCAAAAACGTTTTATGGTGACTGGATGGAGTGATATTTAGATAGTAAAGTCCATTCAAGATAAAAAAGCTGGAAGACATCTTATTTAACAACAGGATGTCCTCCGGCTTTTTTTGGAGCGCATATGAAAACATATGCGCTCCGTTTTTTTAACTAGTTGACATGACATGTGTGCCATAAAAATTAGTACCATTTACCATGAAATAGATTTGCTATTAAACCGTTAAATCAGATCCTAATTAAGCAAGCGTGCCATAAAGCGAATTGACATCATCAAAGAATAGAATTACAATAAGTGCCAATATCCGATAAGGCACATACGAAAAAATTGGGCAAAAACAATATTCGTAAAATTGTTGGATTATTTAACGGATGATATAATATTAAGTAGGTAAGCAAGTATATGTCAGAATTCAATCGTAAAGAATATAGAGTTTATAGAAAAAACAGACAGGATGGTGATTCATATTTTCAAAAAGGTGTAAGTCATTTGATTGAGTACTTTTCTGTTAAAGAAAAACTGTTTGTTTGGGATAAATCAAAAAATGAGGCTAATATCACTGAACATGGAATAGATTTCTATACTGCTGCGTATGTATTTAATGATGAATTCAGGTTGGAAGATGATAATAGATATGTTGATGGTGAATTAAGAGAACAAGTAATAGGTGAGCCTTCTTCTCCGATTGATGATAATCATCCGATAGATACAACAAAAACAAGACCACGGGCAGTAATTGGTGAAGTAGAAGGCATTCTCTTTGTAGTATTTGTTCAGCAAGTTGGAGATTTTGGTGAAGAGACAAGAATAATATCCGCAAGAACTGCAAATAAAAGTGAAGCAAAAACATATTTGATGATGAAGTATGCAGATTATTTGGAATGATCAATGAAAGGAGAGAATATGTCAAACGATAAAAGTATTAATTATCTTGAGAAACTCTCCGATGAAGAGTTTTTTAAAAAAAGATATACAGTTAGTGAAGCTGATCAGGCAGTACTTGATAATAATTCAGTTATTATTAATGGAAGAAGATTTTATAGGGCTTCAGTCAAAGAAAAAATACTAAAAAAATATGCCAGGGAATCCAATCCAAAACAGGGAGAACCTGGATCTATTGAAAATCCATTAGTTCGTTTTGGGAAAGAATATGTATATTCAGAAACCGGTGAATTAATAGAATATGTTCATGATACTGTGCATTATGTTTTGCGTTCTGATATGAAACCAAACTTATCTCAGAAAAAGATGATAGAAGATGCAAGCACCAGTCCTATAAAATATAGCAAAGATTGTCCGGAACTGACTGAGCATGATTTAAATGAGCTCGTTAAGAGTCGGCTTAAACATAAAAAAGTCATCGATGATGTTGGAGATAGTTAAGCAGGTGTCAAAGATGCCCGGAATGAGTGAGGTAATAATTATTTCATGAAAAATATAAATTTTATTTTTCTCAGCTTAATGTGGTTTACTCTTTTGATAACAGGGTGCGGCAAAGCTTCAACAAATGAGACATCTGCTGATAAGGAGGCAGTCTCTGCTGTGTCGTCAAGCCTTGTGAACAGAGCTGATGACGGTCGGATAATCGTAGGTATCAGCATGCCCGATCAGCAACTTGAGAGGTGGAACAGGGACGGAGCCTTCCTGAAATCGGAATTTGAAAAATACGGTTATGAGGTTATACTTTCCTTTGCTGATAATCTGATAGACAAGCAGATCAGTGAACTTCGGAATATGATAGATGAAGGGGTGGACCTCGTTGTGGTATCTGCAATAGACGGAGGAACTCTTTCATCAGTACTGGATGAGGCATCTCAGGCAGGTGTCAAGGTAATTGCCTATGACAGACTTCTCATGGATACGGATATAGTTGATTACTATGTGTCTTTCGACAATTACATGGTGGGGGAGCTTCAGGCAAGATATGTTATAGACGCACTTAAGCTTGATGCTTCTGATGAAACCAGGAATATAGAGATTGTGACCGGAGATCCTGTAGATAATAATGCACGTTATTTTTATAACGGAGAGATGGATACTCTGGTTCCTTATTTTGAAAAAGGTAAGCTTAATATAGTCTCCGGACAGAAGGATTTCTATGTGACAGCTACAGGAACCTGGTCTACTGAGATTGCACAGCAGCGTATGCAGATCATTTTGAATTCATATTATAAGCACAACAGGCTCGATGCAGTAGTATGTGCCAATGACTCCACTGCCTTAGGAGCTGTTAATGCTATAAGAAGTGACTACTCTCAGGACAATAAAGTGATTGTTACAGGACAGGACGCCGACGTGGAGAATGTTTATAATATACTGTCCGGGAATCAGAGTATGACAGTATTTAAGGCGCTGAAAAACGAAGCCATAGTGACGGTTGATCTGACAAGGGCTGTTCTGGAGGGAGATTCCCCGGATGAGAAGCTGATAGAAGAGAGCGGTTGGGATTTTGAATGCAGATATGATACCACAAGCTACAACAACGGAAGAAAAAATGTAAAATCATATCTGCTTATCCCCAAGGTTTTGGATAGCAGCAATATCCAAAAAGAACTCTTTGATACCGGCTATTATACCTATGATTCAGACGGAAATATCATTCTGGGAGAATAGATGGAAACCATTTCGCCCATTTTCCTTAGTGACATATAGGGCCTTGTCTGCATATTCCATCACTTCATTTATATCATCCACATCTTCAGGATAAAGTGCACATCCAAGGCTCACTGTTATTTTGATCGTACCTATACTGGTCTCAAAGTCATCTCGCATTCTGCTGACTATTTTTTCGCAGATGCGGATGACTTTTTCTTTGTCAGGTTTTGAGATTATGGCTGAGAATTCATCTCCTCCGAGTCTGGCAAATGTGATATTTCTTCCTGAAAATTCTTTTAATCTTTCAGCGACACCGGCAAGGATTTCATCACCAACCTGATGTCCTTTTGTATCGTTTATTCCCTTGAAATGATCCACGTCCATCATGATTATGCCGTAAGATTTTTTTGATTCTACGACTTTGGCAATTTTCTCGGTGATGAATGTTCTGTTAGGCAGTTGGGTCAGATAATCTGTTCTGATAAGTTTGTACCTTCTTCGGTTACTGCCAAGAAGAAGTCCTATGACTATGATCAGAAGCAATGCAGTCAGCATCACAAGATTACTGACAGTGGAATTATCCCGGTAAAATGTTGTTAATGTCTGTCGCTCATTCAAAACAACTGAACCAATGGGAAGATCTTTGCTTTTTAGATTGAAAATATCCATCTGTCCCTGTTCAAAAAATGGAGTAGATATTGCGCTTGTAACTAATGGCATGGTATCAGGATCTTCACCAAGAAGGATTTTTCTCGCCATACTTCCGGCCATGAGACCTGCATCATAGTAGGAATAGGACAGACCGCCAAGCACGCCATGCTCTATATCGGCAGATCCCACCCTGAATATCGGTACATTTTTTGTATTTTGGGAAATAAAGCTTGCAGCAGTCTGAAGGGGATATAAATTGGACTCACCATCGATTGAAAAATCCAGAAATAATATGATATCGTCTTCTCCAAGCTCGTGTAAAACATCTTTGATACCATTAGCTGTGTAGTAGGAAGTATTGATGATTCTTGTTTTGAGATCGGGATGAGCATCCTTGAACTTCATAAATTCCACAAAATCGCCCTGTCCTGATATTGTGGCATCAACTATGGCAACCAATGTTTTTCTGTCAGGAAAGAGCTCCTGCATAAGCTTGTAATTTCTTTCTATATCTATTACCTCTGCAATACCGGTAACTCCGGGAAGATCAGAAGTAGTCATGGCTTCCGTGGTGTTATTTACGCCAAAAAAAACAACAGGTTTATTCTTTAACAAGTTTTTTCTATGATTATTTAAGAATCTGAGAGCCTGATCATCCGCCAGGGCGATAAGATCAAAATCTCCGCCGGCAGATATCTTATAAGAAAGATAATCCCTGAAATTGTCAATATCCTCAGCGCGATAGTAGTACTCTGTATCCATGAATTCATAATCAATCTGATAGTTTAGTTCTTCCAGTCCCGCTTCAAATCCACTGAGCTCATCCGGTACCACTGCATTGGAGAACCCATAGGAAGAAATGAACAGAATACGATACTGACGCTCGAAATCGTCCGAAGCATAAACAACGGAAGAGAAAGTTTCGAACAATAGACAAAAGAATATGATAAATAAAGATAAAAATCTTATTTGTCTACATTTGAGATTCATGGAGCCTGACTCCTTGTTTTTTAAAATCAATTTTGAGTCTATACATATATATAAATTATAAGATAAAATGACATAAATTTAAATAACAGATAGCTACGGGATATCGATATAAATAGAATAACTGAAAAAATATTAAATTTTTGTTAAATTTAAAAAAATTTTAAATATATTTAAATTTGATTCGCAAAATTACAAATCCTATCTCCAATTTAATAGTTTTTTTGATAGTTCATTTGGTATATTGATAACGTAAGATTGTGTGACGGAGGATATCATGAGCGAGAATTCTAACGACAAGAGAAAAAAAGCTCCAAGTAAGGTGGACAATGTATTCGTAATCCAGATCCTTGATCAGGAGCATGGTACATGGCAGGGACGCGTTACTTGGGCTGACCGCAACAAGACTAAATATTTTCGTTCAGCTCTTGAGCTTATCAAATTAGTTGAAGGCGCTCTGGGTTCATCAGATTTTGAGATTGGATTTGATGATGAGTCAGAGGAGTTGAGTGAGCAGGCATCTTTGGTAGGTGATGGCCGGGATGTTAATGCAGGCTAAGTATAAGTCTTAAAAAGTATATTTGACGTTACACGAGTTCGTGTTTTTAAAGAGGTCCGAAAGGGCCTCTTTATTATTATGTGTTTTTAAGGGTATAGCTGGAATAACAAACTTATATACTTGACATTCGGTGGTTTAGTCTGTATTATTTCCATAACGCTTTAGCGTGATAAATTGGTAGAGCGATAAAGTTGTTTCGCCGGTTGATTTATCAAATTATTTTTTCGAATCCATATAGTTATAGAAGAAAAAACTTTCAAAAAGCGGTATAATCAACAGGTGGTCATCACACAGAATGGAGATAAAGATGTCTGTATTTTTTAACTCGATATATAAAGAACTGGAGCCCTACACACCGGGAGAGCAGCCACAGGACAAAAAGTACGTGAAGCTCAATACAAATGAGTCACCATTTCCACCGGCACCGGGAGTTATAAAAGCTGTAAACGAAAGCGAAGCAATGGATCTGAGACTTTATTCAGATCCGGAGCTTAAGCCCCTGAAGGCACAGCTTGCTGAGACATTTGCCATGACAACAGACAATGTTTTCATAGGTAACGGTTCGGATGAAGTATTAAACTATGCATTCATGGCTTTCGGTGAAGATGGTATCGCTTATCCGGATATCACTTACAGCTTCTATATAGTAATCGCCAATCTTAATCAGGTTGAATCAGATATCAAACCACTTAACAGCGATTTCACAGTTGATGTAGAAGCTTTCCTTGGAGAGAAAAATGCTGACGGCAGCCACAAAGGACTCGGCAAAAGCATTGTCATCGCAAATCCCAATGCGCCGACCGGAATAGCCATGAGCCTTGAGGACATTTCCAGAATCTGCGAAGCAAACAAAGATCACGTAGTTATCATTGATGAAGCCTATGTGGATTTCGCAGAAGAAGGCACCTCCGCAGTAGCTTTGGTTCCCAAATACGAGAACCTCCTGGTGGTACAGACTTTCTCGAAATCAAGATCCCTTGCAGGCGCAAGAGTCGGCTTTGCCATAGGAAGCGCCCCCATCATACAGGACCTTGAAACCCTGAGAAACTCCAACAACCCCTACAACGTAAACCGCATTTCCATGAAGTGCGCAGTAGAGGCCCTGAAGGACAATGCCTATTTCGAAAAGAACTGTAATACCATAAGAGAAAACAGGGCTTACGCCAAAGCAGAACTCGAGAAGCTTGGTTTCAATGTTTTACCATCTCAATCCAACTTCCTGTTCGCAGAAAGCAACAAAATAGAAGGCGGCGCCCTCTACAAAGCCCTAAAAGACCGCGGCGTCCTGGTCCGCCACTTCACAAGCCCCAAAATTTCCAACTTCAACCGTATAACTGTCGGTTCCCGAGAAGAGATGGACATTTTAATTGATACTATTAAAGTTATATTAAATGAATACTGATTCTATCAATATTCCTAAATGATTAACACATGTAAATTTATACAACAACGTAGGAAAATGTTCGGAATGTGTGCCAAGGGTTGCGAGTTGAAAGAACAGACTGATTGAAATGTACGACCCAGATGCACACACTTGTGCAGATGGGGCGCACATTTCAATCAGGCTGTACTTTCAATCGAGTGGCCCGGCGCGCATCCGAACATTTTCCGGACGGACTTAATAAACCTATAGGAGCAATCATGAGAACAGCAGAAATCAACCGCGTAACCAATGAGACAGATGTGAATTTATGGCTCGACCTGGACGGCGACGGCAAAGAATCCGAAATCAAAACCGGCATCGGCTTTTTCGACCACATGATGACACTCTTCAGCAGACACTCAGGCATCCAGATGAGCCTGACCTGCGAAGGAGACACCTGGGTAGATGACCATCACAGCGTCGAAGACATTGGCATAACCCTGGGAGAAGCCCTGAAAGAAGCTCTCGGCGACAAGAAAGGCATCAAGCGCTACGCAAGCCTGACCCTTCCCATGGACGAGGCACTGGTTCTGGTTTCTGTTGACATCAGCGGCCGCGGCGGCTTCTATGGAGATATTCCATTTCCAACAGAAAAGATCGGCACCTTCGACACCCAGCTCGTGACCGAATTCATGACAGCCTTTGCTGCCAATGCAGGAATCACGCTGCACATTCGCCTGATCACAGGCTTCAACAGCCACCACATTGCGGAAGGCTGCTTCAAAGGACTTGCCAGAGCATTACGAGAGGCGGTTTCCGCTGACGAACGCTTCGGCACCGACATTCCCAGTACCAAGGGGGTACTTGCTTAATGATTACAGCTAAGTTAAACAGCTTATATGAGAAGTATGGCTACCGTCAGTTTAAGATGACGAAGTTTGAGCCCTACGATCTCTATGCAGACAACAGGGATTTCCTTAAATCCAATCAGCTCATAACCTTTACGGATCTTGACGGATCGCTTCTGGCACTTAAGCCAGACGTGACACTCAGTATCATCAAGTCCAATCTCGGCGGTGAAGAGAAGGTTTACTACAACGAAACAGTTTATCGCCCGAAGGACGATCACTACAGAGAGATTCTTCAGTCCGGAATTGAGTGTATCGGAAACATTGACTCCTACAGCGAGGCGGAGGTCATAGCCCTTGCGGCAAAATCCCTCCAGCTTATTTCCGACAGATTTGTGATCCGTATCTCTGACGCGGCATTTCTCAGGCAAATGTTTGAGACCATGGGGCTTAGTGAAACCGCCCAGGCAGAGGCATTAAAGCTTTTCTCTATGAAGAATGCTGCCGGCTTTGACGCATTGGTGGAGCAGGGTAAGATCACCGAGGCCAGCGCCAACACCTTGAAGAGCATGGTAGACCTTTACAAGCCTTTTAAAGAGGGTGTGGCAGAGCTCAAGAAGTATGCCATTTCCAATATTTCCGCCAGGATGGCAGATCACTTATCACAGCTTGCTGCTATTTTTGAAAGCTTCGGTGTTCTTGAGTCCATATACCTTGATTTCTCACTTGTGAATTCCATGGACTACTATAACGGGATCATTTTTCAGGGAGCTGTAGCGGACATTCCGTTTACCATATTGTCAGGTGGAAGATATGACAAGCTTCCGGAGAAGATGGGTAAATCTTTCGGTGCCATCGGCTTCGCATTAGACCTTGATACAGTCGGAAATTATCTCACAAAGGTTCCGGGGTATGACGTTGATTATCTCATAACTTATGACGGAGAAGCAGATCCGCCTGCAAAGGTGGCGGCTGTCATCGAGACCTTCAATCATGCCGAATACAAGGTGCGGACCGTCAGAACAGACGAAGTGGACCACATGGAGCACAAGATCAGGGCTCGCAAGATTCTTACATTAAAAGAAGCAGAAAAGGAGGCGGCTGATATATGATTAATATAGCATTGGCAAAGGGCCGTCTCGGAGAAAAGACTTATTCAATGATGGCGGCTGCGGGTTTTGACTGCCCGGCTATCCTTGAGAAAAACCGAAAGCTCACTTTTGAGAATCCTGAAAAGGGTGTGAGATATTTCTGGGTTAAGCCTTCGGATGTTGCGATCTATGTAGAGCGTGGCGCGGCAGACGTAGGTGTCTGCGGCAAAGACATTCTACTGGAGTACGATCCGGATTTATATGAGCTTCTGGATCTCGGGATAGGCAAATGCAGGATGTGCGTGGCCGGGCCCAAGGACTTTTATGACAATGAAGAGCGCACTCTGAGAGTTGCCACAAAGTTTTCCAATGTTGCCAGGACCTACTACGAGTCCATCGGCAGAGACATTGACATCATAAAGCTGAACGGTTCTATAGAGATCGCGCCGCTGCTTGGTCTCAGCGATGTCATCTTTGACATAGTGGAGACAGGCGGAACCCTGAGAGAAAACAATCTGGAGGTTCTGCAGGAGGTTGTGCCGGTCAGTGCGAGACTTGTATGCAACAAGGTGAGCTATCAGTTTAAGCATGAGGAAATCATACGACTGCGCGACGGCCTCGGGAATATCGTGAAGAGCGGCGAGGAAGTGCAGACTATAAAGCTGGAGCACTAAAAAAGGGAGGAGACACAATGATCAAGATTTTTGAAATGGGAAAGATCAAGGACGAAGAGATCTTTGCCAGGTTTGAACCAACTTCAAGCGTTGAAGATATTGTTAAAGACATCATCGCGAATGTCAGAAAGAATGGTGATGAGGCATTAAAGGAATACAGTTCAAAGTTTGATCATGTGGACCTTTCGGATTTTCAGGTGAGTGAATCGGAAATCGAAGCCGCTCTCAAGCAGGTGGAGCCGGAGTTTATAAAGGTTCTGGAAGAGGCTGCTGAAAACATAAGTGCATTCCATGAGAAGCAGGTTCGTAACAGCTTCATCATGGCTGACAAGCCGGGTGTTATCCTGGGACAGAGGGTGATCCCTCTTGAGAAGGTTGGTCTTTATGTTCCCGGCGGAACAGCAGCTTATCCTTCAACGGTATTGATGGATTCCATCCCGGCAAAGATCGCAGGAGTTGAAGAGATAGTCATGGTTACTCCTCCAAACAAGGAAGGATCAGTAAACCCGTACATCCTTGCGGCAGCTCATGTTGCCGGCGTTGGAAGAATCTTCAAGATTGGTGGTGCACAGGCGGTGGCAGCATTGGCTTACGGAACTGAGTCCATACCGAGAGTAGACAAGATCGTGGGCCCGGGTAATGCTTTCGTGGCAGAAGCCAAGAAGCAGGTTTTCGGTCAGGTGGGAATCGACATGATAGCAGGACCTTCGGAGGTTCTGGTGCTTGCAGACGGAAAATCAGATCCCCGTTTCGTAGCTGCGGATCTTCTTAGCCAGGCAGAACATGACAAGAATGCTTCTGCCGTGCTCATCACAGAATCAATGGAGCTCGCAAAGGCGGTTCAGCAGGAGCTTGAAGTTCAGCTCAAGCAGTTATCGAGAGAAGATATTGCACGTCCTTCCATCGAGAACAACGGAAAGATCATCGTTGCGAGAGACCTTAAAGAAGGAATCGATGCCGCAAACCGCATCGCCCCTGAGCACATGGAGGTTTGCGTGGATCAGCCATTTGATTACCTGCCGCTTATAAAGAATGCGGGATCTGTTTTCCTGGGACGCTACAATGCAGAGCCTACAGGCGACTATTTTGCAGGCCCTAACCACACGCTTCCCACATCCGGAACAGCCCGTTTCTATAGCCCACTTTCAGTGGATGACTTTGTGAAGAAAATGCAGTACAGCTACTACACAAAGGAAGCCCTGGAAAAGGACTATGACAAGATTTCGCTTTTTGCCCGCAGAGAAGGACTCACAGCCCACGCAAGAGCGGTGGACATCCGATTCGGTAAAGAAGACCGGGATTGAAGCGATGATCTATATGGACCATGGGTAACGGTGTTTATGGTACATCGTGCTAGATTCAGTATTTCGTAATGGGATCTGACCCCTTAAAGGGACTTGATCAAACATTAAATTATTGTATTGGGGGCTGACCCCTTTGGAGAAAAAATGATAGCAATTATTGACTATGGTGTTGGAAACCTGTTTTCACTAAAAAGCTCAATAGCCAGCATCGGAAAAGAAGCGGTGGTAACTTCAGATAAGAGTGTCATCGCCTCCGCAGATCAGGTTATCCTTCCGGGCGTTGGCGCTTTCGGGGATGCTGTTGAGAAGCTGAGAAGCAAAGGCCTCTTTGATTTCGTGAAAGAGCAAGCTGCTTCCGGAAAGCCTCTTCTCGGTATATGCCTCGGCATGCAGATGCTTTTTGACAAATCCTTTGAATACGGCGAGCATGAAGGTCTGGGACTGGTTCCCGGAGAAGTCAGACCTATAGAAGGTGTGATTCCTGCAAACCTTGACATTCCCCACATGGGCTGGAATGCTTTAAACTTTCACGCAGCTTCGGGAGAGGCATTTGCCGAAAGTCCGATCTTTAAAGAGCTCAAGGAAGGGGACTACGTTTACTTCGTTCACAGCTATGCGGCTTTCAACTGCGATAAAAATCTCATCGCAACCGCAGAGTACGGAGTTCCTCTGACCGCTGCAGTGCAAAATGGTAATGTTTATGGCACTCAGTTCCACCCTGAGAAGAGCGGTGAGATCGGCATGAAGATATTGAAGGCATTTGCAGAGTTGTAAAAAAGGAGGATATATGCTGCTTTTTCCGGCAATCGATTTATACGACAAAAAGGTGGTTCGACTTGTGAAAGGCGACTACCAACAGATGACCGTTTATAGCGAGGATCCTCTGGCAACTGCCAAAGATATCGAAGCAATAGGAGGCAAATGGCTACACCTTGTGGATCTGGAGGGTGCCAAGGACGGAACAACACCTAACTTTGATGTGGTAAAATCCATAGCACAGAACACCGGTCTCAAGGTTGAGATAGGCGGCGGCATCAGAAGCTTCGAGACTATCGAGAAGTATCTCAGTGCCGGTGTATCCAGGGTCATCCTTGGTACAAAGGCAGTTACAGATAAAGAATTTCTGAAGGAAACCCTTGGAAAATGGGGCGACAAAATCGCTGTCGGTGTGGACGCAAAGGATGGCAAGGTAGCAGTTAAAGGCTGGCTTGAGGTGCTGGATGTGGACATGTTCGACTTCCTGGAGGAACTCAGGGAAATGGGCGTGAAGACAGCCATCGTCACAGACATTTCAAAAGACGGCGCCATGAAAGGCACAAACCTTCCGCTTTATGAAAAGCTTTCAAAGCTTCAGGGCATTGACATCACTGCCTCCGGCGGAGTTTCAACTCTCGATGACATTAAAGCTTTGAAGGCTATGGATATCTACGGTGCAATACTTGGCAAGGCCATGTATAACGGAGCCATCAAGCTTGAAGATGCACTGATGCTGACCGAAGAATAAAACACAGAGTTAATCCACCGTCCCCGGTGGTATTCCGGGTGACTTAATAAAACCGTAATGGGGTCTGCCCCCTTACAGAGAATTAAACAATCATTCATATTATTGTAATGGGGTCTGACCCCATTTAAGGAGAAGTAATGATTACCAAACGAATCATTCCGTGCCTCGATGTCAGAGACGGGCGCGTTGTCAAAGGTGTAAATTTTGAAGGTCTCAGGGATGTAAATAACCCTGTGGAACTCGGAAAATATTATAGTAACTGCGGAGCAGATGAGCTGGTATTTTACGATATCACCGCAAGTTTTGAAGGAAGAAAGCTGTTCACCGATATACTTACAAAGGTGGCCAGCGAGATATTCATCCCTTTGACAGTTGGCGGCGGAATCAATACAGTAGATGACTTCGACAGAGTTTTGAAGTGCGGTGCCGACAAGGTTTCTGTAAACTCCGGAGCCATCAAAAATCCCGATCTTATAAATGAGGCGGCTCAAAAATACGGAAATCAGTGTGTGGTTCTGTCTGTTGACGCAAAGCGTGTGGATGGAAGCTTCCATGTGTTCCTGAACGGCGGCCGCGTGGATACCGGAATGGATGCTCTTAAATGGATTGAAGACGGCGTAAAGCGCGGAGCAGGTGAGGTTGTTCTCAATTCCATCGATACCGACGGCGTGAAACAGGGCTTCGACCTGGAGATGCTCAAAGCTGTCAATGCTATCGTCAAGGTCCCGGTCATTGCTTCGGGAGGAGCCGGCTCCATACAGGATTTCGTGACACTTTTCAAAGAAATCCCTGATATGTCCGCAGGTCTTGCCGCTTCCATTTTCCACTTCGGAGAAGTGAAGATCGACGACCTGAAGAAAACACTCAGAGACGAAGGCATACCTGTAAGATTGTAAACTTATCCACCGGGGAGGATTTATGGCGATTGAAGATTTTGATATTGATAAAGTGAAATTTGATGAGAAAGGTCTGGTGCCCTGTATCGTTCAGGATTACAAGACAAAAAGGGTGCTGACATTAGCATACATGAACCGTGAGTCCTTAGGCATCAGCCTCGAAAAAGGCTGCACCTGCTTCTGGTCCCGTTCACGTCAGGAGCTCTGGCTCAAGGGTTCCACTAGCGGTAACTTCCAGCATATCGTGACCATGGAGGCAGACTGCGACAGAGACGCCATACTTGTTCAGGTTATAAAGGATGGTCCTGCATGCCACCGCGGAAATGACAGCTGCTTTGATGACTCACTGTGTCAGTATTGGCCTGAGAACAAGCCATTCTAAGGTGCCAATCAGATCTGCATCTGTGTGTCAGATACTAAAGCTTCCAAATGCAACTTTAATTGAGCCGGTTATATTGACATATGTATGTCAGATATTAAAGCTCCCAAATGAAACTTACATATAGTCGGTTGGATCGACATCTGTGTGTCAGTAATAAAGGCGGAAAACATGCATTTATAGATGAGGAAAATATATGAGCAAAGAAACCGAATACATGGACATATATAACGAAAAAAAAGAAAAGACCGGAAGGGTAGTGGATCGAAAGACTCCTCTCAAAAAAGGTGAGTTCATGATGTATGTCCTGGCGATCCTGGAAAGGGAAGAAGACGGCAAACTCCTTATCACACAAAGATCTCTTGATAAAAAATGGGCTGCCGGTGCCTGGGAAATCCCGGGCGGAGGTTCCAAAGCCGGGGAGTCTTCATTAGACACAGTAAAACGTGAGGTAATGGAAGAAACAGGCCTTGATATCTCAGCATGTCCGGATGAACAGAAAACTCCGGTATTTTCCTATGTTAATGAAGACCTCGAGAGGGGTGACAACTACTTTGTGGACATATATCACTTCGTATTTCCTTTTGATGAGAAGGATGTAACTATAGAGCAATCCGAAGCCATAGACCACAAGTTTGCTACATTAGATGAAATCACAGAGCTAAACGAACAGTCGTCCTTCCTGCATTACAGAAGACTGCTTCAGGCACTTGGAAAAGAGAATTGAATATTTTATAATTTTATCAGTAGATTTCTGAATATACTTCAGAAATCTATTTTTAGTGAAACACTTTTTATCGTACATAGCAGGCAGATATCCACTGGGGACGGTTCTCTCCGGCGAGTAACATCCCCGGTGGATAACTGCTGAAATGCAGCTACACTCACATAGGAAAGCCTATATGGAAAACTTCAATATAGATGATTACATCGATGACCGCATAACAATTTACTCCACGGATGACCCGGATTTCGGACATATCGAAGTCTGCGAAGGTTATTACCTTGGGGATCATATGCGCTTTCTTTTAGTTGATGATGCCATGCAGTCAGCCAACTTTACGGACGAGGGCCTCGAAACCGCGCTGCCCTTTGACTATATGGAAAGCTTTAACTGGGTCTACAGAATCAACAAGCACATAAAGAAGACACTGCTGATCGGCGGTGGCGGATTTACATATCCTCGATATTATCTTGATATGTATCCCGACCGATATATTGACACCATCGAAATCAGCCCGACCATAGTCGATATTTCCAGAAAATATTTCGGCCTCACAGAGCTGGAAGAGAAGTACGGTGAGCACCTGAAGGTTATAGTGGAAGACGGCAATAAACACCTCATCGACCTTGCCCTCAGGATCAATGTTTCCGCTAATGCTGAATCTTTGAAATACGACCTGATCCTGAATGACGCCTACGTAGGTCACAAATCCAGTGATCTTTTGAGGAAATCTGCTGCTCTCATCAAGAGCTGCCTCAGGGAAGACGGCATTTATGCCGCAAATCTTGTGATTCCTCTCAAGGGAAACGGCGCCGTACAGCCTAAAAAGGATATGGAAATTTTTTCAGAAGTTTTTAACTACACCTTTTTGCTCCAGTGTGATGATGAGATAAACCCTTATGTACCCCAGAACTGCATCTTTTTTGCATCTGACGCACCTC
Source organism: Oribacterium sp. FC2011 (assembly GCF_000701645.1). Taxonomy (NCBI): domain Bacteria; kingdom Bacillati; phylum Bacillota; class Clostridia; order Lachnospirales; family Lachnospiraceae; genus Oribacterium; species Oribacterium sp. FC2011. Next base: position 51,408 of record NZ_JNJM01000018.1, on the reverse strand, counting down.
TTGATATGTAAACAGGCAGTTATCAACCTGGACGGTTTTCTCCGGTAGATAAATGATTGATACTGAAGTATATCGATAGAAATATGATACAAATATGGTTCAAATCTGAGCCAAGGAGGTCTTATGACTATAAAAGCAAACTACCACACCCACACCACCTTCTGTGACGGCAGCGATTCCCCGGAGGAGGTTGTTCAGGAAGCCCTCAAAAAAGGCTTCACTCATCTCGGCTTCAGCGGTCACATGGATCCGGGCGTTCCCATGGATTTCGAAAAATATCTAGAAGAAATCAACCGCCTGCAGAGTCTCTATAAAGGTAAAATCCGGATCTTCCGGGGTGTCGAGCTTGATAATGTCTACGCCCCTGAAGCAGTCACCGGAGTCGAATACATCATCGGTTCCACACATTTTATCCCGATTCCGGGAAGCGAACTGTGGCAGAAAACCGCACCCTATGGCACTCATAAAGAAGGAGCTCAGGATTCTGAGGTCTGCGGTGTCGATGGCTCACCCGAGGCTGTCCATGACAATTGTAAAAAATATTTCCACGGTGATTACTATGAAATGTCCGAAAGATATTTCGCCTTTGAGTCAATGGTATGTGACAGACTGAAGCCTACCTTCATAGGACATCTCGACCTCATCACCAGATTCAATGACCTATCAAAAGAAGACGGAGGCCATTTCCTGAACGAAAGCGATGAGAGATATCTCGCACCTGCAAGAAAAGCCATAGATAAACTTGTGACCTATGGCATACCCTTTGAAGTGAACCTGGGAGCCGTAAACCGAAAAAGAAAACACCAGCCATATCCGTCTCTTGAGCTTCTTAAATACATAAAAGAAGCAGGCGGAGAAGTTCTTCTGTCATCAGACGCGCACCAAAAAGAACTCCTGGACGGAGCCTTCGAGGAAGGCATTGACCTTATAAAAGAAGCAGGCTTCGACCGTATAAACATACTATGCAGAATATCCGACTTCGAATACGTAATACCCGCCAAAAACACCAGGGATAATACCGGCGGCCCTCTGTACTGGAAACAGCTTCGGATTTAGTACAGTGTTTATTATATTTCTGACACATGAATTACCATAGAAGCCGCTTTAATACATCAATCGTACAATGCGTTATGTGCCGGTTACTAATTATTAGATATATTAGTCTTTATCCGGCGGACGAAACATTTAACCGTCTCGTCCGCCGGATATTTTTATTATTCTCGCGAGGTTGTGTAATCGCTTTCAACAAAATGCTGTGATAAGCATTAAACCATTCATATTATTTGTGAGACTCATCAATTGATGAAATTCAGAAAAGCATTATTATAGGATACTAATAAATGTAAAGGTTACTTATCATCATACTGGTGATTTAGCAAAGGAGGAACGTGAAATCCTCCTTTTAATTTAAAATAATTGGGATTTAAGTAATGAACAGTGCTAATACAGCAGGTCTTGGTCACATAACAAATAGTTTTAAAAAAAATAAAACACCATCAAATACATCAACAATGTCATCTAAGCCGGAAACAACAACAAAAATGAACCCCGCCACCAAAACCGCCAAATCCTCCGTCAACATGCTCGAAGGCTCCCTTCTCGACAAGATCCTGCTTTTCGCCATCCCACTTGCTCTCAGCAGCATGATACAGCAGCTCTTCAATACTGCCGACACCGCAGTGGTTGGCCGTTTTGCAAGCTCTCAGGATATGGCGGCAGTAGGTGCCAATGCCTCCGTCATCAGCCTCATCGTTTCCCTCTTCATCGGTCTTTCCGTGGGTGCCAATGTTGCCATCTCGAGACTCATCGGCTTAAACAAAACAAAAAAGATCAACGATGCCATAGGCTGCATCATGCTTCTTGCAGGCGGAAGCGGAGTAGTGCTTTTATTTGTCGGCATACTGTTATCAAGTCCCATACTAACCGCCATCAGCACGCCCTCGGACGTACTTCCCCTTGCCATAAAGTATCTCCGTATCTATTCGGCAGGCATGCCCTTTATCATGCTTTATAACTTCGGATCAGCGATCCTCAGAAGTAAAGGCGACAGCAAAACACCGCTTTACTCCCTGATAGTGGCAGGTGTGGTCAATGTCGTCCTTAACCTTCTCTTTGTTATCGTTTTTAAGCAGGGGGTTGCCGGAGTCGGCTATGCCACCGTGATCTCCAACATCATATCTTCGGGTCTGGTGGTGCAAACCCTCGTTAACGGAGAGGAAGATTTCAGATTAAAGCTCAGCAAACTAAAGCCTCAGAAAGATGTTTTATCCATTGTACTTAAGATAGGAGTTCCCGCAGGCCTTCAGGGCGTAATATTTGCCATCGCAAACACAGTCATCCAGAGCTCAATTAACAGCTTCGGTTCAGCCGCAGTAGCCGGCTCCACCGCCAGCCAGAACATGGAGTGTATGAGCTTTTTCTGGATTAATGCCTTCAACCAGGCAGCAACCACCTTCATCAGCCAGAACTACAGTGCGAAGAAGCCGGACAGATGCAGGAAGATATTTATCATGTGCCTCGTAAGTGCGTTCTTATCCTGCGGACTTATTAATGTCCTTTCACTGATTTTCCACGACAGTATCATTGCCATCTTCACCGGAGACCCTGAGGTAGCAGCATTCGCCCTTACCCGTATGTCCCACGTAATGATCTTCCAGTGGATGGCCGCTTCCTACGAAGTATCCGGATCCGCTCTCAGGGGCATGGGCATCTCAATGCTTCCAACCTTCCTTACTGTCTTCGGCTGCGTCGGTTTCCGCGTAATGTGGGTACTCCTGATATTCCCCCTGTTCGGCACCTTCACTTCACTCATGATGGTCTATATAGCTTCCTGGATCATCACCGGCACTTCAGTCCTGACAGCATATTACCTGAAATCAAAAAAACTTCTGAGATGGATTTAATAGTTAATCATCCTGAAGCAATAGATTTTCTGCAAACCTAATATCGCTGACTGACTCATATTGAATAAATCTGGATTTGCGGTCATTCCTTTAGTTAGCATCAGATGACTCATTTTGTATATATCTTGATATGCAGTCATATAGCTACCTTGCTATTGTTGACTCATATGGAACAATTCTGGAATTGCGGTCAATCCTTTAGTTAGCATCAGATGACTCATTTTGTATAAATCTTGATATGCAGTCATACAGTTACCTTGCTATTGTTGACTCATATGGAACAATTCTGGGTTTGCGGTCAAACTCACATGTTAACAGCGGTCATCCGGCTCTGATCCACTTGACAACTGTCCATTTTAGAAATATGATGTAACAAGTTTTATATTAAAAAGACGTAGATGGTGCACAGTAGTACAGAGCCACCTCTCCAAGAGAATGACCGTGAGGCGCTGAGAGCGGTCTGAGAGATTCTGATATGAATTTTCCCACCGGAGTCGTCCGGATGAAAACTATAACTTAAGCTTTCTTTGTAAGATTAATGAAATGTCTCTAAAATAATGACTGAGGCATTTGGAGTTATTCATTGAATGCGTAGTCTGACAGTAGTCCGGAACGTGTTATGCGCGTTAAGCATATCGAGTGTCTGATGATAAATCATCAGGAACCTGGGTGGTACCGCGAATCATTTCGTCCCTGTGTCTTAGAAATAAGACCCGGGGACTTTTCTTTTTCCCTACTCGAATAAAAAACAAAGGAGAGACCAAATGGAAAACACAAAGTTGGAAGAGCTTAAAAAGCTCGCGCAGGAGCATATCCAGAACGCAAAAGATACCAATGCACTTAACGACATCCGTGTAAAGTATCTCGGAAAAAAAGGTGAGATCACAACTATGCTTAAAGCAATGAAGGATCTGAGCCCTGAAGAGAGACCTAAGTTCGGTCAGATGGTCAATGCCATCCGCGAACAGATCGAAACAGAACTCAATCAGCAGATGACAGAGCTTCAGGAAAAAGCCAAGGAAGTTCGTATGGCAGCAGAAACCATCGACGTTACACTTCCTGCAAAGAAGATGGCTTACGGACATGCTCATCCAAACACCAGAGCTCTTGAAGAAGTTGAGAAGATCTTCGTTGGAATGGGTTATGAGGTAGTTGAAGGACCTGAAGTTGAGTATGACGAGAACAACTTCGAGAAGCTCAATATCCCTGCCGGACACCCGGCAAGAGACGAGCAGGATACCTTCTATATCAACAACAATATCCTCCTTCGTACCCAGACCTCATCAGTACAGGCCAGAGTTATGGAGCAGGGCAAGCTTCCTATCCGTATGATCTGCCCCGGACGTGTTTTCCGTTCAGATGCAGTGGATGCTACCCATTCACCTTCCTTCCATCAGATCGAGGGACTTGTTATCGACAAGCACGTAACCTTCGCAGATCTTAAGGGGACACTTGATAAATTTGCCAAGGAACTTTTCGGACCGGATACCAAAACAAAACTCCGTCCTCATCACTTCCCATTTACAGAGCCATCAGCAGAGGTTGATGTTTCCTGCTTCAAGTGCGGCGGAAAGGGCTGCCGTTTCTGTAAGGGAGAGGGCTGGATCGAGATCCTCGGCTGCGGTATGGTTCATCCTCACGTTCTCGAGATGTGCGGCATTGACCCGAATGTTTATCAGGGCTTTGCCTTCGGTGTAGGTCTTGAGAGAATCGCTCTCCTTAAGTACGAGATCGATGACATGAGACTTCTCTACGAGAATGACACACGTTTCCTCAGCCAGTTCTGATAAGAAAAAAAGGAGAATCACCATGAATACATCAATGAATTGGATCAAGGAGTATGTTCCTGATCTTGACTGTACTCCTAAGGAGTGGACAGACGCAGTAACACTTACAGGTACAAAGGTTGAGACCTGTACCATTTTAAATAAAAATCTCGACAAGATCGTAACCGGCCAGATTAAGTCCATGGAGAAGCACCCGGACTCAGATCACCTTTGGATCTGCCAGGTAGACGTAGGACAGGAGGCCAATGTTCAGATCGTTACGGGCGCACAGAACCAGAAGGTTGGCGATGTTGTTCCCGTTGTACTTGACGGCGGAAAGGTTGCCGGAGGACATGACGGCGGAGAGATGCCGGAGGACGGCGTAGTAATCAAGGCCGGAAAGCTTAGAGGCATCGAGTCTTACGGTATGATGTGCTCCATCGAAGAGCTGGGCTCAACCAGAGAGTTCTATCCTGAAGCTCCCGAGTCAGGCCTTTACATCTTCCCTGAGGGAACTCCTGTAGGACAGGATGCTCCTACATTACTCGGTCTCAATGACGCTATCCACGAGTATGAGGTAACTTCAAACCGTGTTGACTGCTACAGTGTCATCGGAATCGCAAGAGAGGGTGCAGCTACCTTCAAGAAGACCTTCGTAATGCCTAAGGAAGAGAAATCAGGCAACAGCGAGAATATCAATGACTACTTAAGCGTCGAAGTCATTGACACAGATCTCTGCCCGAGATACACAGCCAGAATGGTTAAGAACATCAAGATCGAGCCATCTCCAAAGTGGATGCAGATCCGTCTTGCCAGCGCCGGCATCAGACCTATCAACAACATCGTAGATATCACAAACTATGTAATGCTTGAGTACGGCCAGCCTATGCACAGCTACGATTACGATATGATCAGAGGTCACAAGATCATAGTTAAACGTGCTCAGGACGGAGAGGTATTTGAGACTCTGGATCAGCAGGAGAGAAAGCTTGACCACACTGTACTTACAATCTGTGACGCGGAGGGTGCCATCGGCATCGCCGGAATCATGGGCGGTCAGAACTCAAAGATCACTGATGACGTAAAGACAATGGTGTTTGAGGCAGCTACCTTCGACGGCACAAACATCAGACTCAGTGCCCGTAAGGTTGGCGACAGAACAGACGCTTCCGCTTACTTCGAGAAGGGTCTCGATCCAAACCTTGCAGAGTCAGCCATCAACCGTGCCTGCGCTCTTATCGAAGAGCTTCATGCAGGTGAGGTTATCGGCGGAATGATCGATGTTTATCCTGTAAAGCGCGAGGCTTCAGTGGTTAAGTGCAAAGCTTCCGAGATCAATCATCTCATCGGCTTCAACCTTACAGCACAGGAGATGAAGGAGTACCTTGAGCGCATTGAACTCAAGACCGAAATCGGTGCTGACGGAGACAGCCTCACAGTTACAGCACCTACCTTCCGTCAGGACATCCACCTTATGTGCGATGTAGCAGAGGAAATCACAAGATTCTACGGCTATGCCAATGTTCCCACCTCACTTCCCGGTGGCTCCGAGGTAACAGGCCGTCTCGCTCCGGATCTTGCAATCAATGAGAGAGTCAGACATTATGCTCAGGCACTTGGATACTCACAGGCCTTCATGTACAGTTTCGAGTCTCCGAAGGTTTATGACAAGCTCCTTTTCGCTGAGGACGCAGCAGAGAGACAGCAGATCAAGATCTCCAATCCGCTCGGTGAGGACTTCTCTGTTATGAGAACCTCCAGCATGAACGGAATGCTCACCTCACTTTCAACCAACTTCAACAGAAGAAACAAGGTTGCAAAGCTTTATGAGATGGCCAATATTTATATCCCGAAGGCATTACCTCTCACCGAGCTTCCTGACGAGCGCATGACTCTTACACTTGGCTCCATCGGAGAGGGCGACTTCTTTGATATGAAGGGTGATGTTGAAAACATACTTAACCAGCTTGGAATCAGAGGTCGTTTCCACTATGACGCGCAGGGATGTGAGAAGCCATTCCTTCACCCGGGACGACGCGCAAATATCATTTATGATGGCAAGGTTATCGGATACCTGGGAGAGGTTCATCCTACAGTGCTTGAGAACTATTCAATCGGTGACAGAGCATACATCGCAGTTCTTGATATGCCTGAGGTTTATCCTCTTGTTAATGATGACACCAAGTTCACCCCGCTTGCCAAGTTCCCTTCAGTAAGCCGTGACTTCTCAATGCTTGTACCTCTCAAGGTAACAGCAGGCGAGATAGAAGACGTTCTTACCCAGAGATCCGGAAAGCTTTGCGAATCAGTTGAACTTTTCGATATCTATGTTGGCGCACAGGTTCTTGCAGGCTACAAGTCAATGGCCTATAAAGTAACACTTCGTGCCCAGGATCACACCCTTACAGACGATGAGATAAACTCTGTAGTAAAGAAGATTCTGAACGGTCTTGAGAGACTTGGAATTTCACTCAGAAGCTAAAAAGAAGAACCGCCTTTCGGCGGTTCTTTTTTTTAAAAAGCAAATATATCATCTTCCGACTCACTTTGCTTTCTGAAGAAATTGTATATCGTATCAAAAATGTCTTTAAGCGAAGTGGACTTCAGCACATAGCCTGCCGGCTTAAGCTTGAGCACCTCCATAACGCTTTCCGAATCATTGGCTCCGGTCAGAAAGATAACCGGAATATCCATGGTTGCCGGATCACTTTGCATGATTTTAAAAACTTCCCTTCCGGATTTAACAGGCATGAAATAGTCGAGGAGTACCAGATCCGGCTTGTTTTTTTTAAGATATGCCAGTGCCTGATCCCCGTTCTTTGCAACCGCAACACGGTAATATTTCATCAATGCACCATGGAGCATCTTAAGGTACATGATATCATCATCAACCAACAGAATTAATTTTTGTTCTTCAGCTGTCATAGTTAGTCCTTCTAAAATATACTGTAATTAATATTGAAATTACTTACGAGCTGCTGTACCAGATCCCAGTCTATATCATCAAGAGCCCCTTTGATTTTTACAAGAGTGTTCTTCATATATGGAGAAACCGACTGAGCCGTAAGGAAATCTACAAGCTTTTCACAGGCATCCAGATCATACTCTTCAGCCTTATGTTCTAGAAGTTCGAATGCTTCTACCATTTCATTATAAGTCAGTTTCTCGACTTTTCCAATTTTTTCAATCGGATTATTTTCCTCTTTCTGCTCACCGACAGAATGAATCATCTCTGCAGCAGACGGTATACTGCCCTTTATAAATCCCTTCTGATCATTAACAGGCGCACCTGTAGACTGACCGGCAGCAAAGCTGTTTTTTATAAATACTTTCTTATCATCTGCGGAAGAACCTGACACAGGAGCAGAAGACATGCTGCCACTTTGATTATCTTTATTGATTAATAAAGCGTCTGCGGCTTCCGCAGGAATAGAATCCTTCTTAAAGTAATCCATTAGTGGACTCAGTTTTTCATAAATAACACTCAGGTTTGCCGCAAAGACAGGAGCGTTCTCTATGATGGTATCGACGTCACCGGCTATGCCTGCCTTCTCCAATACCTCTGCAAATCTGCTTAACTGTGTGGCACCTATGGCTCGGGAGGTGCTTTTTAAGGAATGCATCAGCATGGTAAATTCCTGACGTGCATTTCTGTCTTTTATGGATTTAAGTCTTTCAAGATTTCCCGGAATTCCGTCAACAAAACTCACAAGCGCTTTTGCTAATGTCTGGATATCGCCACAGTAGTTCAAACCTGATATGAGATTGATATCCGTCAGCTGTGTGATGAAGGCACCCGGATCCTTAGCCGAAGCATTAACCTTAAGGAAATCAGCATTCTTATCAGATTCTGCCTTATCCGACTTCACAATTTCCACCTTATCCTTTGGCAGGTACTGTATAAGTTTTGCTTCAAGATGCTCCGGTGATATAGGTTTTGGAAGATAATCTATAAAACCTTCTTCCAGATATGTGTTTCTGGCACCGGAAATGGCATTGGCGGTAAGAGCAATCACAGGGACCTTTGCTGCCCATGGCTTTTTAAGCTTTCGTATGGCGCGAAAAGCTTCTATACCGTCGATATCCGGCATAAGATGATCCATAAATATAAGATCAAATTCAAAATCATTACACAAAGCCACAGCTTGAACACCGCTTGAAGCTTCGGTTATATCAACTTCAGTCTTTTTCAGGAGAGACTTAAATACAAAACGATTTACATCTATATCATCCACAACCAGGATTCTGGCCTTTGGCGCCCTGAAGGATTCATGATAAAGATGCTTTTCCTGTAAAAGTCTCTTATATACAGACTTATGAGACCGGACAGTAGCCCAGTGTACAACCGGAACCTTGATGGTGAAGTAAAAATCGGAACCAACACCGTATTCGGAGACAAACTGAAGCTTACTGTCTGCCATAGCCAGAATTCTCTGTACTATGGACAAACCTAATCCTGTTCCCTGTATGCTTCGGTTTTTCTTCTCATCAAATCTTTCAAATTCCCGGAACAGTTTGTCCTTATCTTCAGGTTTTACACCTATTCCGGTATCCTTAACATGGATGGTCAGATATTCATTGTTCTCGTCAATTTTTTTGAAATCCATTGTAAAGGTAACCGAACCTTTTTCGGTGTATTTTACAGCATTGGATATGACATTGGTGAGAATCTGCTTCAGCCTGATCTCATCAAAACGGATCATGAAGGGCATATCCTCATTGATCTCAACATTAAATTTAAGGTTTTTCTTCTCACAGTATTGCTGTCCGATCTGAACCAGATCTGTAAGCAGCTTCAGGAGATCAAAATCAACCGGGATAAGATTCATCTTTCCGGCTTCGATCTTTGAGAAATCCAGTATATCGTTAACAAGGCTCAGTAAATGGTCACCTGAATTGGCGATTCCAGAGGCATATTGAAGAATCTGGAAATCAGTGGATTCCCTGAGAATCATCTCTGACATGCCGATGATGGCATTTATGGGAGTCCTTATCTCATGAGACATTCTTGACAGAAACTCGCTCTTTGATTTATTGGCATTGCCTGCCTTCACAACCATTTCATTAAGATCATACGAGGTCTTTTCAAGATAGGAAACAAGCCTTTCCGAAAGCGGCACCAGACCTCCGGACCTCGATTCGGTACTCTGTTTGAAATATGTTTTTGGTGTGGAATCCGTAACATGCCCCTCACGGAAACATATGGAAACGATGGAGCCTGCAAGAAGACCCCCCACGCCGTATTGTTTAAATATTTCCCCCGACCCAAAGGCATGAGTGGCCTGGGGGAGCATTCTTGTGAAAAATTCAATTTCTTTTTTGTATCTGTTATTAAGGAGCATATATCTGCTGACACAGACAAAATTACTCATGGCTTCGGGAACAAAATCCTGCATCCTCAGGCTGAGTTTTTCTGACTCATCAATCAATTCCTTGGGATTTCCGTAACCAATCTGAAGCTTTTCGCCTTCTTTTATATCACCATAGTAGTATAATTCTCCATGTTTACCGGCATAAAAAGGAATACGTACAAAAGGTACATCCTTTCGTTTTAAAATGAGCGGGAATTCATTGATATTAGCCATATTGTAGGCATTGAGATCCGCATCCAGATAATATTTATAAACCTCGGCCACCGGTGTATCATCCAGCTTTTCCAGGCAGGTTTCACCGATTTTAAGGTCGATGTCATTGCTCACATGGGCAGTAAAACTGCGTCCCAAAGGTTTCCACCCGAGACATGCATCATTTTTTATATTCAGATCTTTTCCGCAGTAAGCAACTGCTACAAGACCATATTCAACAGGGGTGTCCGTAAATACATAAGGCTGGGCACCCTGAAAAAAATCCTCAATATGATTGCTTGCCATTGCTCCAAAAAAAGGAAGTTCATCAAAACCATCACTTACATCATCAATTATTTTTGAGATGCCAATGTTCTTGCCCGCAGGGAACAGATGAACACCCTTAAGATGAGGCAGTCTTTTAAGCTTCCTGTTAAGCTCAGCGGCACCTTCTTCTTCAGAAATCTTTGAGAAATCATAAAGAAAAGTGTGGGTTTCGGATCTCTTAAAAAACATAAAACTCAGTATGGCAGTATACTGACTGTTGAAATCCCCGACGCCGAACAAAGACATACCGGCTATCTTGATATCCGGAAAAGAGGACTTAAGAACATTCAGAATCTCACCGATGTCATCCTTATGAATTCTGGTTGTGTAAACCTGAGCATAGGTATGGTAATTATTGGCGAAGAGATTTCTTATTTCCTTGTTTTTTGTAAGGTTATTTAAATCATTTAAGCCCTTAATAACAAAAGTCTTCTGATGCATATAGCCCCATTTCTATAAGACGAAACAGTAGAGACAAGGTATAAGTATGAAAGAGCCGGGGAGCATCCATTTAACAAACGGTGCGCTCGACGATAAATACTGAATAATTGTGTACAAACTTATACATTATCTTTATCGGCATCAGAAGACTTGTTAATAATATAATAACTATAAAAAAAGGTTCAGACTCTCAGATTAGCGCCCTTGAAATCTCTCTCAAGCTCACGCTTTTGCTGCTTCTTCGCAAGATCCGCTCGCTTGTCGTAAAGCTTCTTACCACGGCAGAGACCAACCTCCACCTTCACAAGAGATTTACGGAAGTAAACCCGGAGAGGAATGAGAGCGTAACCCTGTTCCTTCAGCTTACCCAGAATCTTGTTGATTTCGTATTTATGCATGAGAAGCTTACGGTCTCTGAGAGCGTCCTTGTTGAAGATATTACCCTTCTCATAAGGATTGATATGCATGCCCTGGATGAAGACCTCGCCGTTTCTTATGCCGCAGTAAGCCTCTTTGATGGAGCATTGGCCCAGTCTCAGTGACTTTACTTCGGTACCTGCAAGCTCAATGCCGCACTCGTAAGTCTCGTCTACAAAATAATCATGATATGCTTTTTTATTGTTGGCTATGAGCTTTGTGCCTTCCTCTTTACCATAATTCGCCATAGCAGTCCTCCTCATCCCTTATCAACTGGAAATCTATAGTCCTTGTGAGCTTGTCGGCCCTTATAGCCCTGACACGGACCTTGTCCCCGAGCCTGTAAACCCTGCCGGTTCTTTCGCCAACCAACTCATATTTGTCTTCATAAAACACGAAATAATCATAGTCCATAAGCCTAAGGGAAACCATTCCCTCCACGGTATTTGGCAGTTCAACATAGATGCCGTAGTTTGTAAGACCGGAGACTATACCGTCAAACTCCTCGTCAAGATGATGCTGCATCCATTCGCATTCCTTCAGCTTATCGGTTTCTCTTTCCGCCTCATCGGCCCTTCGCTCCAGAGTTGAAGATCTCTCGGCAACGCCCGGTAGGAGATTGTGATAATGTGAAAGCCTCTTACCCTTAAGCTCACCCCGGAGGTCCTCCTTGATTATACGATGTATCTGAAGATCCGGATATCTTCTGATGGGAGAGGTGAAGTGACAGTAGTACTTTGCTGCCAGACCGAAATGTCCGCTGCACTCAGTAGAGTAGCGCGCCTGCTTCATTGACCTTAGTGTCATGGTCTTAACAATCGGTTCCTCCGGCTTACCCTCTATGGACTCAAGAAGCTTCTGTACTTCCTTTGGCCTAATGCTTTCTTCGTCACGTATTCTTATAAAATGTCCGAAGTTCTCAATGGCACGTCCCAGAGCCTCAAACTTTTCCGGATCCGGTCTTTCATGAACACGGTATACGAAAGGCATTTGCTGCCAGAAAAAGTCCTCGGCCACAGTTTCATTGGCGGCCAGCATGAAATCCTCGATGAGCATGTGAGCTTCGTTTCTGATGTATGGAAGAATCTCCGTGACCTTGCCCTTTTCATCAAGAAGGATCCTGGTTTCAGGGAAATCAAAGTCAATGCCTCCGCGCTCGTGACGGCGGTTTCTCAGAAGCTTTGAAAGCTCATACATTCTGAAAAGCATATCTTTATATGGGAGATATGTTTCGAGGTCTTCGCCGTTTGTAAGCTCCGCCCCTGTAAGAACGGAATGAACCCCGTTGTAGGTCATTCTCTTATTGCTGTGGATCACGGATTCACAAATCTCATGGTCGATGATCTTACCTGTTTCATCAATCTTCATTATGCAGCTGAGGGTCAGTCGGTCTTCATCCTCGTTGAGTGAGCAGATGCCGTTACAGAGCACTCTCGGAAGCATGGGGATGACTCGGTCTGTAAGATATACGGAAGTTCCGCGGTTCAAAGCCTCCTGATCGATGAGGCTGTGTTCTGTCACATAATGGGAGACATCCGCAATGTGAACATAAAGTGTATATATCTTTGAGGCCTCATCGTAAGTGAGAGAGATGGCATCATCCAGATCCTTGGCGTCCTCACCGTCGATTGTGACAGTGGTAAGGTTTCGGAAATCGTGATCTTTTCTCTGAGCGATAGCCTCCTCCGGAACCGTATCGGGAACACTTTGCGCCGCTTTTATGATTTCCTTCGGAAATTCCTCCGGCAGTCCGTAAGCCCTGACTATAGAGAGGATGTCCACGCCGGGATCATTAACATGACCGAGAATCTCGGTGATGACACCTTCAGGCTTATGCTTTGCATCTCCGTAGTTTACGACCTTGACGACTACCTTGTGGCCGTTTACAGCCCTCATATCCTTGCCCTGAGGGATGAAAATATCCTTAAGTATCCTCTGATTGTCAGGCTCAACGAAGCCGAAGTTTTTCTGCTTTCGATAAATTCCTATGATTTCTTTATTTGCATGTTCAAGTATCTGAGTAACGTGTCCCTCGGAGCGATGATTGCTGTCTGAATTTCTTGTGATGATGATCCTGACTCTGTCACCATCCAGAGCATCCCCTGTAAAATCAGCGGGAATGAAAATGTCGTCTTCATCCTCATGTCCTTCGAGACTTACAAAGCCAAAACCTCTCTGGTTTGCTATAAATGTACCAACATGTGTAAAATTCTCTGTACGTCCGTATCTTCCTTTTTGTGAGATACCGATCTTTCCGGAAGAAACCAGTTTGTCCAGAACTTCCTGAAAATCCCTTCTTTCAGGCTTCGGTACACCCAGAAGCATGGCCATTTCTTTAGCTTTCATGGGCTGATAAATCTTATCTTTGACTAAATCGACTATCAGCTTTGCAAGCTTGTCCTTTTGATAATCCTGCATATAAACTCCTTGTCCGGATTCTGTGATCCGTCGAAATTGAAGCATAAGTCCTTGAAACGACAGTCCTTTAACGTGAGGGCTGACGCTACATGCCGAGTTGAATTCGAAAGCCTGTAGCAGACCAACACATTGCTGTATTGATACCGAACTTATGCAGAAAAAAACCTGCATACTAATTGTATGCAGGTGTGAGATAACTGTCACTAAACTTATAGTTCAATCTTTTTGAGATCTTATAAAAACAATCACCAGATGATATCAAGTATCAATGCGATAACAAAAAATAAAGCTGCAGCGATCTTTGTGAACTTCTCAAGTCCGCCTTCGATGGAACGTCCTTTATTCTTTGACCAGTATGACTCAGCCATTCCTGAGATAGCTCCAAGTCCTGCACTCTTGCCTTCCTGCATAAGAATGATAGCTGAAAGTGCTACGCCAATGATACAAAATATGATTACAAGTGCGATTTTCATAAATCTTCACCACCTTATTCGCAATTAGTTTTTAAAATACCGTAGTACTATAGCATGTTTTTATTTTCATTTCAAGTGGGTCTTGAAAATTCGAGGGGATGCGCGACGGGCCACGAAGTTGAAAGAACATTCGACACATTCATGTTCGCCCCAGCTGCACTGACGTGCATCTGGTTCGTACATGCCTGTGCCGAATGTTCTTTCAGCATCAAGGAGAAAATGCCATGGGAATGCGCTACGCGCAAGCATTTTCGTTTGATTTCGTCTTACGCCGAAACAGCCTCGCCGCCTGGGGGCATCAGCATTTCTTACGAAACGCTGATAAGGCAGCCCTAGCCGCACATCCCCTCGAATTTTCAATCACGTATTGGAAGGCGGTATTTCATAGTAATGAGTCAATATAACCTTCCATTCAGGATGACCTAAATCCTGATTGCCTGAAATTGAGTCAATGTAACCTGCTATTCAGTATGACCCAAATCCTGATTACCTGAAATTGAGTCAATGTAACCTGCCATTCAGTATGACCCAAATGCTGATTATTTGAAATTGAGTCAATGTAACCTGCCATTCAGTATGACCTAAATCCAGATTACCTGAAATTGAGTCAATGTAACCTGCCATTCAGGATGACCTAAATGCTGATTATTTGATATTGAGTCAATGTAACCTGCCATTCAGTATGACCCAAATGCTGATTATTTGAAATTGAGTCAATGTAACCTGCCATTCAGTATGACCTAAATCCAGATTACCTGAAATTGAGTCATTATTACCTGCCATTCAGGATGACTCAAATGCTGGTAACCGGAATATGAGTCAATGTAATGCCTTGTTCACTGCGAAAATAAGGCATCCTGGATGAACTGTAATTGTTATGGACTATAGTTAAATGGCAGGTCGAGGAGGCGCTTTGCTAATGCAGTAGGGTCGGGCGTTTGTGCGGTGGAGTAGAGCTCTACTTTGCCGGGGGTGGTGCTATCCGTGAGGAGGTCGGCTTCGCGAAGGCGGCGGCGGGTTTCCCGGGAGGTGCCGTAGGCTCCGTCATGGAAGATCACGTCGTAGCCAAGGGCTTCACTGATTCTGTCGGTCACGAAGGGGAAGTGGGTGCAGCCGAGGACGACGCTGTCTACAATTTGACCTCCGCCTCCGTCTTCTTTTTTACGGAAGGGCTGCAGCAGATCCTTCAGGTAGGCGTCTATCTCAGGTGAGTTTTCTTTGCCTGCTTCCACCAAAGGAACTATTCCCGGAGCTGCAACGGGGTAGATGTCGGCATTTTCGCTGAATCTTCCTATAAGATGGTGGAGTCGCTCTCCATGGATTGTGGAGTTGGTTGCAAGCACCAGAACGTGGGGATAAGCATTAACCGCTTTATCCACTGCGGGTTTAACCGCGGGTTCCATGGCGACGATGATGGCGTCTTTATATTTTTCTCTCAGATATGTTGCAGCGGCTGATGTTGCAGTGTTGCAGGCGATGACTATGGCTTTTGCACCATGATCAAAAAGAAAGCGAATGCTGTCGTCGCACATTTCCCTTATCCGTTCTTCACTTTTATCGCCGTAGGGTGCATTGATGCTGTCCCCGTAAAAAATATAATCTTCATTTGGCATATCGTGCCTAAGGATTCGAAGCACGGAGATGCCACCCACCCCTGAGTCAAAAACTCCGATGGGAGATCGTCTAGAAATCATACTTACTCCATAAATCTATATTTAATATCATCAATTCAGTTGATGAACTCAGATACAAACAGTTATGCCGGCTATCCGCCGAGAATTACCAGCCTTTATCCACCGGGGTCGGTTATCGCCGGCGAGAACTGTCCCCGGTAGATAAGTTTGTATTCAATTCCGGATTCTTAAACCAGGGCACTCCGTTCATTAACAGATGCCCACCGGCTTTCACTTTACAATCAGTATATTAAATGATAGGACTATTTCCCCGCCGCTTCAAGTTGATTTTTCCCTGTCCTCAAAATATACTTAAATGAGTGGGACTGCGGGAGAGTGATCTCTGAGCAGTCCGGTATCGGCTGTTTATAATCATATCATATTTATTTAATTTGGAGGTCTCCTATGACAAGTGAAGACAAAGTCAGTGTAACCGAACTAATAAACAGAGTGAAGCTTGTGAATCTCACTCCCGAGATCAACACAGATAATGTATACATTACCATACCCAATGTTAACCGCCCGGCTTTACAGCTTGCGGGATTCTTTGATCAATTCGATTCAGAGCGCGTTCAGCTTATCGGTAATGTTGAGAATGCTTACCTCATGACTTTCGAGGCACCTCAGAGAAGAGCAAAGTATGACGCCATTACAAAATTCCCGATACCTTGTATCATTTACGCAAGAGATATCGTTCCTGACAGCTGCATGGTAGATGCCTGCCGCACCGCAAGGATACCTCTTTTGCAGTCTTCAAAGCCTACGACTGAGCTTGAAGCCGAGATCATCAGTTTTCTCAAGGTAAAGATGGCTCCGATGATTTCTGTTCACGGAGTTCTGGTTGATGTTTACGGCGAGGGTGTTCTCATCATGGGTGACTCCGGAATCGGTAAATCCGAGGCAGCCCTTGAACTTATCAAGAGAGGACACAGACTTGTATCCGATGACGTTGTTGAGTTAAGAAAAGTAAGCGACGAAACACTGGTAGGATCGGCTCCCGATATCACAAGACATTTCATCGAGCTTCGAGGCATTGGCATCATAGACGTTATGCAAATGTTTGGTGTTCAGTCTGTTATGGATACCCAGAACATCGACATGGTCATAAAGCTTGCAGAGTGGTCAAAGGATAAGGACTACGACAGACTGGGACTTAAAGACAATTACACAGAGTTCCTTGGCAACAAGGTTATATGTTATGATATCCCGGTTCGTCCCGGACGTAATGTTGCCATCATAGTAGAGTGTGCAGCCGTCAACAATCGTGCAAAGAAGATGGGTTACAATGCGGCACAGGTGCTTTACGAGCGTGTAACCGCAAACATGAAAAACAACGAATAATGCAGAAACAAAAACCTATGAGATGTCCACTGAGGACAATTCTATCTACTGGGGACAATTCTGTCCACCGGGGACGGTTCTTGCCGGAGAGAACCGTCCTTGGTGGATAGAGCCGTCCACGGTGGACAACTGACGGATAAAGACTAGATTAAAGGAAAATGTTGAATGAAAGTTTTGAAAAATGAGCCTCTGAAGAAGCACACAAGTTTTCGTGTAGGAGGTCCTGCAAAGGTATATGTTATTCCGGAGGACGATTATGAGCTCCGGAAGCTTATAGAGTTTCTCTATGAGGAAAAGCTTCCTTACAAGATCATCGGTAACGGAACAAATCTTCTGGTAAGCGACGAGGGCGTGGATGCCATTGTCGTGGAGATCGGAAAGACTCTGGAGGGACTGACACTCACTGTTGAGGGTCAGGCTTCGGAAATCTCCTGTGCTGATAAACAGTGCACAGTGACTGCATCTTCCGGAATAAACTCAGGCATCGATGCAACCATCGAAAAATCCGGTAAGAAAACCAAATCCGGAGCCACAGATTCAGACCGAAAAAAATCAGACAAATCCACCGAAGAAAAGGATGCCAATGTTTACCTCCTTAAGGTTATGGCCGGCACTCTCATCGGTAAAGCCGCTCAGTTTGCTGCCGATAACAGTCTCGCCGGAATGGAAGCCCTGAGAGGAATTCCCGGAACTGTTGGCGGCGCGGTCACAATGAACGCCGGTGCCTATGGTACCGAGATGATAGATGTTCTTCACTCTGTAGATGTGATCACAAAGGAAGGAAAGCTCCTCACCCTTACTCCCGGAGAGCTCAAGCTCGGCTACCGTTACAGCATCGTTCCCGAGAAGGAATATGTTGTAGTGTCGGCAACATTTGCACTGAAAAAGGGCGATAAGAAGGAGATTAATGCCCTGATGGCGGACTACCAGCAGAGGCGTAAGGACAAGCAGCCTATAGATAAGGCCTCAGCCGGTTCCACCTTCAAAAGACCTGAAGGACACTTTGCCGGAAAGCTTATCGAAGACTGCGGTTTAAGAGGCTACAAACACGGCGGTGCCATGGTAAGCGAAAAGCATTGCGGATTTGTGATCAATGACGGCACCGCAAGAGCAGCCGACATATACTGGCTCATTGGAGAAATACGTAAGAGAGTACTTTTGGAACAGGGTGTAGAACTCACTCCGGAGGTTAAAATATGGGGAAACTTCTGATAGTTACAGGCATGAGTGGTGCAGGAAAAACCATTGCCCTTAAATCTCTTGAGGACATGGGGTACTACTGCGTTGACAATCTACCCATCCCTCTCGTGGATAAATTTGCCGAGCTGATCACTGACGGTAATGAGCAGATCACCAAAGCTGCTCTCGGCATAGATGTACGTTCCGGAAAGGATCTTCCTTTACTAAAGGAAATCTTTGATGAATGGGACATCAAGGGAAATGTGGATTATGAGGTGGTTTTTCTTGATGCATCGGATGAAACACTTTTAAAGCGTTTTAAAGAAACAAGACGTGCCCACCCTCTCAGTAAGGATGGAAGAGTAGAGACCGGAATCGAGGCTGAACGTCAGGAGATGAACTGGCTGAAGGAAAATGCCGGTTTCATCATTGACACTACCCGTTTACTCACAAAGGAACTGAGAGCACAGCTTGCGAATATATTTGAAAAGAACAGGGCTTATGAGAATCTTCAGGTAACAATATTAAGCTTTGGATTCAAGTACGGTATCCCGGAGGATTCCGACCTGCTTTTTGATGTGAGATTCCTGCCCAATCCCTATTATGTTCAGGAGCTTAAGACTCATACGGGACTTGAGCAGTGCATAAAGGATTTTGTTCAGAAGGACGGTGTGGCAGATGAATTTCTGACGAAGCTGAAGGATATGGTAAGCTTCCTCATTCCTCATTATATAGAAGAAGGAAAAAACCAGCTGGTTATCAGTATCGGCTGCACAGGTGGAAAACACCGTTCAGTTACCATAGCTGAGCTTTTATACCAAAGCCTCAGTAAATCAGCGGATTATGGCATACGTATCGATCATAGGGATATAAACAAATAGACATTAAGACAATTTATATGAATTTTAGGTATGTTTCCTATGTAATATTTTTATGGATATGCCCATAAAGAATTTTGTATCCAATGTCTTTGTCGAGTTTCAACAATACGACTGGTTTTTGATTACCGTTTTTGATACTTTTTTCAAACCCGGGAGATTCAGAATGGAACATTCTAAAAACAAAATATCTTTTTCAAGCCGGGTAAAGGATGAGTTACGGAAAAAAGACTTTACAGCTTATGAAAAAGTAATTAATATTGGTAGCGTCGATTCAAGGGATTTGAAAACCCGTTCTTATATAAGAGAATGTTTTTTAAATTCCGGTTCGGTTACAGATCCAAAAAAAGATTATCATTTGGAGTTTGTCTGTGAAGGTGCAGAAGATGCAGACCGGATTTCAGACGGATTATGTGCATTTCAACTTGAACCAAGGATTATGGAAAGAAACGGTCATCTGGTGGTTTACCTGAAGGATGCCGGACAGATATCTGACGTTCTTAATCTCATGGGGGCTGTTGACGGCCTTATGGAATTTGAAAATGTACGTATACTCAAGGAAGTCAGTGAAAAGGTCAACCGACGCGTTAACTGCGAGACAGCCAATCTGCAGAGAACTGTATCTGCAGGCATCAGACAGGTTGAAGATATCGAACTTATCGAAAGGGAACTGGGACTTAAGAATATAGATCCGGGACTTAGAGAGATAGCTGAAAAGAGGTTGGAAGACCCCAATGCTTCTCTTTCGGAACTGGCAGAAAGACTCAGTGAACCTATTGGAAAGAGCGGAGCCAATCACCGTATGAGAAAGATTGCAAAAATCGCTGACTCCTTACGTGAAAAGACCGCCGAGAGAGTATGAAAAGAAGTTGAGTTTTTTGTTAATTGCAATGCAAGGGGGAATCCCGGTATTCATTGCTCACATTAGCTGATCTTCATGGAGGACAATGATGAAGGACACAAACGTAGTAGTTAATTTACCAAAGAAATCTGATGACCACCCTGTGGCTATGCTTGTACAGATCGCCAGCAGATATGAGTCACGTATATATATGGCTGACGGCCCAAGAAAGGTTAATGCCAAGTCAATTATGGGCATGATGGCACTCGGTGTAAACAATGGCCAGGAGATCGTTATTTCCGCTGAAGGTTCAGATGAGGATGCAGCTGTTGAGGCTATCTCACATTACCTCAAGGGTGAGGCAGTTTAATAAACATAAATAGTGAAACGCTCAAGGGGGCTATCATTTTAGATGATCATCATCTGAAGGATAGCTCCCTTTTAATGTCTCAAGTTATTCAGAACAAATATTCTAAATTTCCACCATGTGTGGTATGATGTATATGTTTTTCAAACGAAGAAAACAGCAATAGGAGATCACAATGGCTTTTACACATTTGCATGTACATACATCCTACAGTCTTTTGGACGGGGCGGGGCGGATTCCGGAGATGATTGCCCGCTGCAAGGAGCTGGGGATGGATTCCATGGCCATCACGGACCATGGCGTAATGTACGGAGTCATCGACTTTTATAAAGAAGCAAAAAATCAGGGCATCAAGCCCATACTTGGCTGTGAGATCTATCTGACTCCAGGTTCAAGATTTGACAGAGAAGTCGGGAAGGGTGACGATAGATATTATCACCTGGTGCTTCTTGCGGAAAATGACCTTGGTTACTCAAATCTCATGAAGATCGTGTCCCGCGGCTTCACAGACGGTTACTACTATAAGCCGAGAGTAGATTTTGAAACCCTTGAGGAATTCCACGAAGGAATCATTGCCCTTTCGGCCTGCCTTGCGGGAGAGGTTTCCAAAAATCTCTCCAGGGATCTTTATGATGAAGCAAAGGCTGCGGCTCTTCATTATGTTGAGATTTTCGGGCGTGACAACTTTTTCCTGGAGCTTCAGGATCACGGCTATCCCGAGCAAAAAAAGGTTAATGCAGGCATCCTCCGTCTCCATGAAGAAACCGGGATACCTCTGGTTGCAACCAATGATATACATTATACCTATAAGTCCGACGCTGAAGCTCACGATATCCTTCTGTGCCTCCAGACCGGCAAGAAAGTGTCCGATGAGGACAGAATGAGATACCCCGGCGGGCAGTTCTATATAAAGTCAGAAGAAGAGATGCAGGCACTTTTTCCTTATGCAAAGGAGGCCCTTGAGAACACCCATAAAATTGCCGAGAGGTGTAATGTTGAGATCGAGTTCGGACATTATCACCTGCCTAAATATGAAGTTCCTGAGGGCTATACCGCCGAAAGCTATCTTACAGAGCTTTGTGAACAGGGCATGAAGGAGCGCTACGGGGAGGAAGCTTCCAAATATGAGGACAGACTCAGATACGAGCTTGACACCATAAGCTCCATGGGCTTTGTTGACTACTTCCTTATCGTCTGGGATTACATCCATTATGCCAAAACCCACGACATTTCCGTAGGTCCCGGAAGAGGTTCGGCTGCCGGCTCCATCGTTGCCTACGCCATAGGCATTACCGACATCGACCCCATGAGATACAATCTCATATTTGAGCGTTTCCTTAATCCGGAACGTGTAACCATGCCCGATGTTGACGTGGACTTCGAGTACGAAAGAAGACAGGATGTCATAGATTATGTAACAGAGAAATATGGCAAGGACAGCGTTTCCCAGATCGTAACCTTCGGTACCCTTGCGGCCAGAGGCGTTATCCGCGACGTGGGACGTGTTCTTGATGTGCCTTACGCAAAGTGCGACCTTATCGCGAAGCTGGTACCTAACGAGCTTAACATTACCCTGGACAAGGCTCTGGAAATGAACCCGGAGCTGAAGACAATGTATGAGTCTGATGAAGAGACCCATCGTATCATTTCCATGAGTAAACGTCTGGAGGGACTCCCCAGGCACAGCTCCATGCATGCGGCGGGAGTGGTTATCTCCGGGCAGCCGGTTGTGAATTACGTTCCTCTGTCAAGAGGCTCCGACGGCTCCATCACCACACAGTTCACCATGACCACCATTGAAGAACTGGGACTTCTGAAGATGGATTTCCTGGGGCTCAGAACCCTTACGGTTATAAAGGATGCGGTCCGCTATGTTAATGAATCCTACGGGGTAAATCTCGATATAGATAAGATCGACTACACCGATCCCAAGGTATATAAAATGATCTCCCAGGGCAAATGCGAGGGCGTGTTCCAGCTGGAATCCACGGGCATGAAGAACTTCATGAAGGAGCTGAAGCCTAAGAACATCGAGGACATCATAGCCGGTGTGGCTCTCTACAGACCGGGCCCCATGGATTTCATTCCAAAGTACATCAAAGGAAAAACTGACCCCGACCATATAAGCTACGACTGCCCGGAAGTTAAGCCCATACTTGAAAACACCTATGGCTGCATCGTTTACCAGGAGCAGGTAATGCAGATCGTCCGGGATCTGGCCGGCTACTCTATGGGAAGATCCGACCTGGTTCGCCGTGCCATGAGTAAAAAGAAGACTTCCGTCATGGAAAAGGAGCGGAAGAACTTTGTATACGGAAATAAAGAGGAAAACATACCCGGCTGCATAGCAAACGGCATCAGTGAAGATATAGCAAACCGAATCTATGATGAGATGATCGACTTCGCGAAGTATGCCTTCAACAAGTCTCATGCAGCCTGCTACGCGGTTGTGGCTTACCAAACAGCCTTCCTCCGCTGCTATTATCCGGCTGAGTTTTATGCGGCTCTCATGACCTCATTTATGGACAATATGTCAAAAACCGCAGAGTACATAGATGTTGTTAAGTCCTTCGGAATCAGGATACTTCCCCCGGATGTAAACTATGCGGAGGTTGGCTTCTCAGTTAAGGACGGCGCCATAAGATACGGCCTCAGTGCCGTAAAGGGTGTGGGACGTTCCGCCGCCATGCAGATCATTACCGAGAGAAATCAGCATGGTCCATTTAAGGATTTTGAAGATTTCGTCACCAGAGCCTCGGCCAAAGGCATTAACAAAAGAGCCATCGAGTATTTTATACAGGCCGGCGGAACCGATGAATTCCCCGGAAACAGAAGACAGAAGATGATCGTGCTTCCCATGATCCTTGAAAACAAAGCCAAGGAAAAGAACAGCTCCATGGCCGGGCAGATGACTCTGGCAGATCTTCTGGGAGAGGACAGCAAGGATGCGGAGGAGTTCAGGATCACCATGCCGAAGCTTCCCGAATTTGATCTGTCAGAGATACTCCAGTTCGAGAAGGAGGCCCTGGGATTTTATCTCAGCGGACACCCACTGGATGAATTCAGAGAGGTTATGAGTGCCAATATCACTGCCACCAGTCTGTCATTTAACCGTGAGGCACAAACCGACCGGGAGCCTCTCAGGGACAAGCAGCAGGTCACTGTAGGAGGCATCATCACTGATATAAAAAATAAAATAACCAGCAAACAACAGCAAATGGCATTTATAGAAATCGAAGATATGGTCGGTACTATAGATGTAGTGGTATTTCCCAATACTTATCAGAAAAAGCGTGAGCTGATAAAGCCGGACAATAAGGTCTTCATATATGGTTCAGTAGATATTTCAGATGACGCCAATGCAAAGCTTATCGCCAACAACATTTACACCTTTGATGAGGCACCGAAGGAGCTGTGGCTTCAGTTTGATGATAAAGACAGTTACCTGAATCTGGCTGCCAAAGTAGACCGGATTCTGGCTGAACATAAGGGTCTTGACCAGGTTTCGGTATATCTGAAAAAAGAAAAGGCCGTAAAGAAACTGAACCGGGATCAGGCTGTCAATGTGAATAATGCACTATTAACAACACTCAGCAGCCTACTTAGTGAAAAAAATGTCAAAGTTACATATAAAGTATTGAAAAAAATACAAAATTAAACTAATATATAGTCTCAGTTTAGAGTATTTAATTTAAATAAATAGTTGTTTGGATACGTTCTGTTTTAAGTCTGTAACAGATTTCAGGCTGATCCAGATGAATCTTGTCAAATACAGAGGAACTACTATGGCTGCTAAAGCTGTGAAAACAATTGGAGTTTTGACATCAGGAGGCGATGCACCGGGCATGAATGCCTGTGTAAGATCCGTTGTAAGAACCGCTATTCATGAAGGTCTCAAGGTAAAGGGAATTATGAGAGGTTATGCGGGACTTCTTCAGGAAGAAATCGTGGATATGGATACCACATCCGTTTCCGATACCATCAGCCGTGGCGGAACTATTCTTTATACAGCAAGATGCCAGGAGTTCACAACACCTGAAGGTCAGCAGCGTGGTGCAGAGGTCTGCAGAAAACACGGAATCGACGGAATCGTAGTAATCGGTGGAGACGGATCATTCAGAGGTGCCGGAAAGCTTTCAGCTCTCGGCATTAACACCATAGGCTGTCCCGGAACCATCGACCTTGATATCGCTTGTACAGATTATACCATCGGTTTTGATACAGCCATCAATACAGCAATGGAAGCTATCGATAAACTCAGAGATACTTCCACCTCCCATGAGCGTTGTTCAATCATCGAGGTTATGGGCAGAAGAGCCGGATATATCGCTATGTGGTGCGGTGTAGCAAACGGTGCGGAGGAGATCCTTATTCCGGAGCGTTACGATGGAGATGAGCAGGCGATCATCAATCGTATCATCGAGGCTCGTAAGAGAGGCAAGAAGCACTACATCATCATCAATGCCGAGGGTATCGGACACAGTACATCCATGGCTAAGCGTATCGAGGCTGCTACAGGAATCGAGACAAGAGCAACCATCCTCGGACATATCCAGCGTGGCGGTTCACCGACCTGTAAGGATCGTTACTATGCATCCATGATGGGCGCAAGAGCAGCAGAGCTCCTTCGCGACGGTAAGTCAAACAGAGTCGTTGCTTATAAGCACGGCGAGTTCGTGGATTTCGATATCCAGGAAGCACTCCTGATGAAGAAGGACATCCCTGAGGATCAGTACAGGATTGCAAGTCTTCTCGTAAGATAATATAATGTGAAAGATGTGGTTTCTTAAAAGAAGCCGCATCTTTTTTACTCTAAATTATTTTGGAAGGACTAACTATGGCAGATTTTAATAATAAAGAAAACCTCGAGGGCAGCAACATCGTCCTTTGTGCGGCTAATGCCTATAATCAGAAGTTCTTTTTGAATCCGGATTACAACAATCTTCCTGAGGATGTAAAGAAGGAGCTTAAGATAATCTCAGTAGGTTATACAGAGGAGATAGGCGGCATCTTCCTGATGGAGTTCAACAGGGATGACAAGCTGGTTCTTAAATCCATGCATGAAGACGGTGACAGCCTTTTTGATGAAGATAACTCGAGAAAGAAGATAGACGAGCTTGCCGAAAAATATGAGCCCCTGTTTTCAAAACTGGAAGCTTACTACACAGCCCTTCAGACACTTCGTGGAAATGCCAAAAGAGGCGGAGAAGAGGTTGAGATCACCGATGAGGACCTTAAGGGAGAGTCAGGTTTAAACAATCCCGAAGGTATCGCAGAGGTAAGACAGGCCACTGCCGAAGAGATGCAGAGCTTCTACGGCGATGATACCGATATGGATCAGACTGTAGTTACCGAGGAAGAGCAGGGAACCATCAAAAAGACCGGCTCCTGGGATATGCCGGTACACCCCGACGACCCCGACGCCGAGCAGAACGCATATCATACGTTATTTGGTGATTAATCCACAATCGGAGATTGTGGATGCCGCCCAGCCGGCGAGGCTGGTTTCTGCGTAAGCAGAAATCAAACGAAAATGCCCGGCGCTTTAGCGCCATCCAAATGGCATTTTCTCCTTGTAACTGTAAATTGATAGAAAGACTACTAATGCATATAGGAAATATAGAATTAAAAAACAACGTCTACATGGCGCCCATGGCCGGCGTTACAGACCTACCCTTCAGAACCCTTTGCCATGAAATGGGAGCCGGTCTTACCGTAACAGAGATGGTAAGCGCCAAGGCCATATTATATAAGAACAAAAACACCGAGGAGCTCATGACCCGGGGCGGAGACGGTAGTCCCGTTGCGGTACAGCTTTTCGGCTCAGACCCGGAGATAATGTCTGATATTGCCCATCAGATAGAAGACCGGTTCGAAATCATTGACGTGAACATGGGCTGCCCGGTTGGCAAGATCGTCAGCAACCACGAAGGCAGCGATCTCATGAACCACCCGGATCTGGCTTATGAAATATTAAGTCAGATGGTAAAGAAATGTCACACCCCCATAACCGTCAAATTTAGAAAAGGTTTTGCAAAAGAAGATGATACGGCAGTGGAATTTGCAAAAATGGCAGAAAGTGCAGGTGTTTCAGCTGTCACGGTACATGGAAGGACCAGATCCCAGATGTACGCTGGAAAAGCTGACTGGGACGTTATAAGACGTGTCAAAGAGGCCGTAAAGATACCTGTATTCGGAAACGGGGACTTATTCGAGCCTGAGGACGCGAAAAGGATGATTGAAGAAACCGGCTGCGACGGAGTAGCTCTGGCAAGAGGCGCACAGGGTAACCCATGGCTCATAAAAAGGACTGTGCATTACCTTGAGACCGGTGAACTGCTGCCGAAACCAACCATATCAGAGATCATCGAAATGATCCACCGGCACACTGAACTTATGAAGGAAATCAAGGGCGAGTACACCACCATCAGGGAGATGCGTAAGCATATCTCATGGTATACGGAAGGGCAGCCTAAATCATCAAAACTGAGAGCAGAAATCAACACAGCCGGCAGTATCGAAAAACTCTTTGAGATTGTTGACAAACTAGCCATTAATGTATAAAATCACCATTTGTAAAAGAAGCATTCAAATTTGACATATGTACAAATTTTTATGATAACAGTTTGCCGGGTCTTTCCGACAGCAATATATGTGAAAGGAGCTATGTAAAACATGGCAGAAGAGCAGGTAGTTAAAAAGAATTTACTCACACGTGCAGGTCTCAACAAGTATGAGGCTGAGCTTCATGATCTCAAGGTTAACCGCAGACAGGAAATCGCTGCCAAGATCAAGGAAGCAAGAGAGCAGGGTGATCTTTCAGAGAATGCCGAGTATGATGCAGCTAAGGATGAGCAGCGTGATATCGAGGCAAGAATCAGTGAGCTTGAGGCTCTTCTTAAAAATGTCGAGGTAGTTGACGATTCCGTTGAAGGCGAGATCAATGTAGGCTGCCGCGTAGTACTCCTGGATGAAGAGTTTGATGAAGAGGTAACATATTTCATCGTAGGTTCATCAGAGGCCAACAGCCTTGAAGGAAAGATTTCAAATGAGTCTCCTGTAGGACATGCACTCCTTCATCACGTAGCAGGTGACGAGGTTGAGGTTGAGACAGCAGCAGGCATTCTTAAGTTTAAGGTACTTGAGGTTGCCCGTCACGAAGCAGAATAAGAAATCTACTTAAAGTCTTTTTATTCCTTCTGTCAGACAGAGGAATCGGAAGTTTAATATCACAGACGGCAGGGTGAAGATGACCCGGCCGTCTTCATTAGCATAATAGATCAAAGTTCAAGGAGAAAAGAATGGCAGAGAATCAGCAGAACAATCAGCAGAATCAGCCGGTTGAAGATACCAATCACATCGTACAGGCACGTCTTGACAAGCTTGCGGAGCTTCAGTCAGCAGGACAGGATCCTTTTCAGATAACCAAGTTCGATCAGACACATCATTCAAAGGAGATCAAAGAAAATTTTGAGGCACTCGAGAACCAGCATGTAGCTATCGCAGGTCGTATCATGCTGAAGCGTGTTATGGGTAAGGCATCCTTCGTACACCTCCAGGACAAGCAGGGCCGAATTCAGTCATATGTATCACGTGACGGTATCGGCGAAGAGGAGTACAAGGCATTCAAGAAGCTTGATATCGGCGACATCATCGGTATCGAGGGCTATGTATTCAAGACAAAGACAGGTGAGACCTCAGTTCATGCCGAGAAGCTTACACTTCTTTCAAAGTCACTTTATCCGCTTCCTGAGAAGTTCCATGGAATCCAGGACACAGATACCAGATACAGACAGAGATACGTTGACCTCGTTATGAACGAGGAGTCAAAGAGAGTATTCATCAAGCGTTCCCAGATCATCAGTGAGATCCGTAACTTCCTGGCAGGACGTGATTTCATGGAAGTTGAGACTCCTATGCTTGTTTCCAATGCCGGCGGTGCAGCTGCACGTCCATTCGAGACACATTACAATGCTCTGGATGAAGATGTTAAGCTCCGTATATCTCTTGAGCTTTACCTTAAGAGACTTATCATCGGTGGTCTGGAGAGAGTATTCGAGATCGGCCGTGTATTCCGTAACGAGGGTGTAGATACCCGTCACAACCCTGAGTTCACTCTTATGGAGCTTTACCAGGCATATACAGACTATGAAGGCATGATGGAGCTTACAGAGTCAATGTTCCGTTACCTTGCAGAGAAGGTTTGCGGTTCAACAACCATCACATATCAGGGAACTGAGATTGACCTTGGAAAGCCATTCCGTCGTCTCACCATGACAGAGGCTATCAAGGAAGAGAGTGGTATCGATTTCGATACAGTAAAGACACTTGAAGAGGCTCGTGAACTTGCCAAGAAGAACCACATCGAGTTTGAGGATCACCACAAGATCGGTGACATTGAGAACCTCTTCTTCGAGACCTTCTGCGAGGAGAAGATGATCCAGCCTACATTCATCATGGATCACCCGGTTGAGATCTCACCTCTTACAAAGAAGAAGCCATCAGACCCATCAAAGGTTGAGCGTTTCGAGCTTTATATCTACGGACGTGAGATGTGTAATGCTTACTCCGAGCTCAACGATCCTATCGATCAGAGAGAACGTTTCAAGGCTCAGGATGCACTTGCAGAAGCCGGCGATGAGGAAGCAAACCACACAGATGAGGACTTCCTTCACGCTATGGAGATCGGTATGCCGCCTACCGGTGGTATCGGCTATGGAATCGACAGACTCGTAATGCTGTTGACAGATAGTGCGGCGATTAGAGATGTGTTGTTGTTCCCGACGTTAAAATCCGTCCCTAACGCCCAGAACTGACTCAACCCAACCCTCCCCATGACCGCCCTGAATGATTACGCGTTTGAAAAGTGCAGACCGCTAAACCCTAGTATTTATGCGGTTCTAAGCCATGGTGAAGACGTTCTTTCTTCGTTTTGAAAAGTGCAGACCGCTAAACCCTAGTATTTATGCGGTTCTAAGCCATGGTGAAGACGTTTTGACAACAAATTGACAACAAATCTTCCATTTATCACGAAGAATCACAAAGAATTATAAGTTGTTGAAGAAAATTTCAGATTAAACAATCAGGACCCGAAGGGACCACTTTTTTGAAATATATTTCAGGAGAGTGGTCTTTTTTGCATTAACAAGACATCTGTACAACAAATAATTATTTTTGGAGGAATGAACATGGAAGAAGCATGGTGCACACCTGCCAGGATTTTTCTGATCAAAGATTCAGAAGCCGAATTAAAAAGCTCAACCCTGACATCATTTATGTCAATGACCGCATCAGGTGCCACCTTAGCCTTTTTAGGAACTTCTGTCTGTAAAACATTTGGAAGTTCATAAAAAGAAACACCATCAACCGGAGCAGTACAATCAGTTGAATTATCCGTTTGGATTATTTCGTATGCCTGCTTGCGAAACTTCCTGAGCCAGTAGTAATAGGCTTTCTCCTTTATTCCATTCTCTCTCAGCCATTGCTTTGTAGAAACACCTTCCGGTTTTGCTTGGCACTGTGCGATGATCTCACCCCAATGCTTGCTTCTTACTTCATGTGTGATTAGATCCATTAGAGTCCTCCCTAAAAACTTGAATTAACTAGTAGTTTTTTCAAGTCTCTCAGAAAAACTAATGAGAGTCTAGGCGCACGGTTTGACGTTTACCACGATCGGATCAAGGATCAGAGAATGCAGAAAGGCACTGGGGCTTTCCCAAGAGGCTCTGGCAGAGCTTCTTTATGTGAAGAAGAACACCATCTGCAGATATGAAAAGGATGAACATGATATTCCTTCCAGTGGCATTGTAGCTTTAGCAAAGGCGCTACATACGACTCCGAATTATCTTCTGATGGGAGAGAGCGAGGAGGATCCATGGGCGGAGGATGTAATGCAGATACTCTCTGAGATCTAGGATCCGGCCATGAGGAAACTGGCGATCAACCAGCTAAAATGTATTGCGTGTATTTCATAGTATTGACTACGGATTCAAACGTTTAACGTGTGCGAAATTGGCAAAACGCAAAAAACGCACACGTTAAAGAATTAAAACGGCTCAAAACGGCAAAAATATATATTGACAGCCGCTTAAAGATCTATTAATAAACACTTTGGGAATACAAGGGGTCAATACAACTGCTTCGGCGTGGTCAAAGCGGGATGACGATAAAGAAGGGGCGCAAATCGATCTTCTGATATCAAGAAAAGACAACGTCATCAATATGTGCGAGATTAAGTTTTATGGAGGGGAGTTTACTGTTAATAAAGAATACTACCAAAAACTGTTGCGTCGGCAGGAACTGTTGATAGAAGCTGTTAGTCATAAGGTGTCGATACGCAGCACTCTTATTACGACATATGGGTTGGAACACAATGAGTATAGCGGAGTATTTACTAACGTTATCTTGTTAGACGATTTGTTTGAGTAAATACAATGATATGATTTTAAGAGGATCTCATGGCGAGGTCCTTTTTTTATGTTCTAGTTCCCTGACAAGGAACCAAAGTTCCCGGATGGGGCGTTGTTTATCCTGATTAAGTCCGATAGAATTAGTCTTGTCAAAAGGAAAGACAAAGCAAACCGGTTCGCTTCTGTCTCATCAAATCAAAGGAGGATGCGATGAAAGACGAAGCAAATATAGTTGAGCAGTACGCAGACTCAGATGTCGGGAAACGGATAGATATCCGGATCAGATACTATCCCAATTTCATCCGCCTGGTGGAAGGGTTTGAGCAGAGCCTCAGCTTCATTATCAAACAGGAAAAAGAAATGAAAAGAAGATCAGCCATTGGAGAACTGGGCGTGCGGGTACAGAATTCCCACATCAGCGATCCGACGGCCAGAGAAGCCATCGACAACATCATGATCATGGAGGCTATCAAGAAGGGTGACCTGGACA
This sequence comes from Oribacterium sp. FC2011, assembly GCF_000701645.1. Classification (NCBI taxonomy): domain Bacteria; kingdom Bacillati; phylum Bacillota; class Clostridia; order Lachnospirales; family Lachnospiraceae; genus Oribacterium; species Oribacterium sp. FC2011. The sequence continues at coordinate 19,921 of NZ_JNJM01000018.1, read as the reverse complement.
GCGTGATCTCGGAACTCGATGAGGATGTAAGGATCCTGCATGAGATGGAGATCCGGACCATCCGGGATATGAAAGAGGACTTCAGGGTTTTGAATAATACCTTCTATTACTTAAACCCGGTAGACTCGGACATGCTCAGGAAGTATCTCGAAGGCGGAAGCCACACCGAGCAGATGGCTTACGATCTGAACATGAAACCGGATGCCCTGAGGGTCAGGATCCATCACATCAAGAAAACAGTGATCGAACAGACAAGCAACATATTGATCAGAAAGTATCGGGTTGAAGGAGGAATCGCATAATGTCATATAAGAAATTTAAGAGAAATGTAGCCCCTGAGTATTTGAGATTGAAGGATGCCATGGTGATGTTTTCCATGGGAGCGGACAAGATCGAAGCACTGACCAAGGAGTGCGGTGCGTATTTCAAAGTGGATCGGGTTGTACTCATCCATACAGACACAATGCGTGAGTATATCGAAACGTTTAGGGAGGTTTAATGTACAGCATTGCGAGCATTAACCTACGTAAATAAAGGATTTTTGAGAATTCATCAACCACGAGTTTAATGACAGGGCTGAACTTTGCTATTAGAATATAAGTAGTACTAGAGAAAACATAAATAGATGGAGAGATGATATGCCTAATAATAGTCTCAGGAGAATACTGGAAATGATAGGTTCACATACGTTTTGCGAAATGATCGGATGCGAAGAATATACAGTGAGTTGTAAGTGGCCGGATAGAGCTTCAGGTATGGATATGGAGGCTACGAAGAAAAACATCTGTGAAATGATAAAGACCAAGGGTCTAAAAGACAGGGCTATTGCGGAGAAGATGGGTGTTACGCCTCAGGCTGTGAATAAATGGAGACATAAGGGAACATTTCTTGTTATCGATAATCTTTATATTATAAGTGGCATGTTGGGAGTAAGCATTGATGAGCTTATTATTCCCAAGACATGGAAGGAACAGACTTTTTTGATAGAAACAAGGTGTTGATTCGTGAGTAGAGTTTTAGTAATTCCAGATGTGCATTTAAAGCCCTGGATTTTTGATACTCTGACGAGGAAATTCGAAGAGGCAAAGTAGGGACTGATACGATGATATATTTTACTGCAGATATGCATTTTGGACATAGGGCAATAATAACAATGCAGAACAGACCATTTGAATCTGTTGAGGAAATGGATAAAGTTCTTTTGCAGAATTATAATGCTGTTGTCCAAAAAGATGACACTGTATATATCCTTGGAGATATCTGTCATCATATGAAAATCAAAGACGCTGATAATTTGATAAAGAAGCTGAATGGAAAGAAATATCTTATTCGAGGTAACCATGATAAGAATTATGATCCGCGGCTTTTTGCAGATATTCAGGATTTTATGAAAATCTCTGTAGATGGGAAAGCTTTTTCTTTAATGCATTATCCGATGTTATCTTGGCCTAAAAAGGGTAGCGGAGGTTACCATCTCCATGGACATATCCATGCACGTATGGAGTACAACGAGACTAATAGGTCTGATGGACAGAGAAGATATGATGTTGGTGTAGATGCCAATAACTTTTTCCCGGTATCAGCTAAGCAGATTGTGAGTTTTTTTGAAGAACATAGTACTGACGAATTTTCTATATCTAGGAACACGTTAAATGTGATGGATGCTGCAATTTCTAATCTAAATGAAGGCAAAGTTTCAGAACGGATAGAAATTTGATGTTTCGTGATTTTGTAAAACAAGCTTTACATTTCATATTACAGGTGCTGATTTAGGTTCATATATCTTACACTTGTTTACAGAAAACTTGTACCAACGGTACACGGGGCATGGAAGTTCGGTTTCACATGCCCCTTTTTATATGAATGGAGAACGAGATGGGTAAGACAAATAAAAAGACCGGATATTCCTGCATTGAAGAGAAATTTGGTAAAAAGGAGAGCCTTAAAGAGAAGATAAAGAGGTCGCTTCGCAATGTCAAATATGTTTATCAAAGGGCAAAGTATGGCTACTGTGATAGTGATGTATGGTCAATTGATTACTGGTTTCTTAGAGTTATGCCGGGAATGCTCCAGCAACTCAAGGACACCACTGATAGCTACCCAGATTTTCCAGAAATGACTTCCCATGCTGTTTATAGGACAGGGAGACCTAAGGATGTGGAAGATGAAGGCATGGCAAAATGGCAGGATGTTTTGCAGGAGATGATATTTCTTTTACGTGAAGCAAACGAAGAGACCTGCACGAGAGAAAACAGATATGAGCATGAATATGATGAAGCCACTCAACGGTTTGAAGAAAAGTATGGCAGCTTAGGTGAAAAACTAAAGACCAAAGAGGATATGGAAAGAGAGAAGACGGAAGGGCTTCATAAAATGTTTATGCCTGGAGATGTACCTGAGTTTAAAGATATTTCAGATAGATACTATGAAGAATATGCCGCTATCAATGAATACAGAAATCAGTGCAAGGACAAAGCACTTGAGCTGTTTGGAAAATGGTTTTGGCATCTATGGGATTAGGGTTTCAACCACGCGTTGAATGAAAAAGGCAAGGGACAAGGATAGAATAGGATTAGGCAAAAATTTTGGAGAAGGAAAATGAATTCAAAGATATTCAGTCATGCTGGATTAACAGAGAAATTCGTCCTTCATTCATGTGGATACCATATGAATGAAATAGAGGATATATTGGCCAAAGTAAATCGCATGGGTAAGCAGGAATTATGGAGAGACCGTTCTCCAATATGGGCTAGACCACAGCATGATTTCTATCGAATGTTTAGGGATGATTTTTTTATCAAGTGGTGGGGCATACTCCTGTAGAAGAGCCACTTGATGCATGTGGGGTGTTGACGTTAGATCTATTTTCTACATACTCTGATGGAAGTCCCTATGGAAATCAAAAACTATATATTTTGGATACAGAGACAAAGAAACATGAGGAAGCAATTCTTCTCTAATTATTGAGCTGAATATACAAATCTATAAGCGGAACTTTAGTGTAGTCGGCATACGTCGGCACGAATGACGAGTCGTCATTCGGAAAAAGAGATTAGTACCATTTTAATTGCAGCTGCTCCACTGTAGCAGGAGGCACGTTTCACGTGCTTAACTACAGCTCCGCAGCAGCGATATTCTTAATGTTTTGTTCCGCTAAATCATAAAAAGGAGGATACCTTGATTTCAAAAGATATGGTGATCGAACTAACGAGTATCGTGTCTTTTACATAAACCATGAGATTGCTAGTATATCAAGAAATTCAGGTCAGATGGCTCATGCTCCAGAGCCACCCAAAGAACTACTCGGAAAATATAAGAATTTAAATAGTCCATACTATACGGTGGATTATGCAGAGCTTGAAAATGGTTCTTGGCAGATTGTGGAAGCTGGTGATGGAGAGGTATCAGGGCTTTCTGATAACCAGGATTACGAAGCCTATTTCAGAGCTTTATATCAGTGCTTTAAGGAGTAATGACATGGCTTATATAAATCTAGGCGGAAAGATTTGTGGAGAGATTCCTGACGAAATGGCAAGAAGTATTATTGCGGAAATACGAGCGTCTGAAAAACCTGATTATGAAAAGATGAGGCGAGTGTCTGATGAGTTGAAGGTTAGAATTTTAGAGCAGGAAGCTTCTAGAAAGCAGGATAATAATGAAACAAAAGGAAATTGAGAAACAAAGGCTAATCGGAAAACAATTAATGCTTGTAGATTTAATTCATGAAGAAAATGACTCAAATACTAGGTTTTCCTTTGTTTCAAAGGATGATCTGAGCAAATGGTCAAGAATTGAAAAAGAAGAAATCATTAAGCTTGTAAACACATGCGCTTATATGGACGATTTTACGATGCAGTGCAATGCGGCCAATGACCTTGCTTATCATAAGGATGGCTCAGTGGGAAGCAATGCTTACTTATTTTACTTAAGCACTTATAGGCGGTTTTGGTATTTTGCATTGATGCTTATTGATAAAGACTCTATTGATGGATATAGTCACAAAAATGCTCAGAAAAACTATGAAGAATACATGAAGAAACATCAAGAATACCCAGTAGATGAGGGGATGGCTAATGCTGAATTCTTTAAAAATGTCTTAGAGCATTATGTAAGATGGTTTGTAGATTGCTTTAATAATGCACTAGAAGATGGATATGATTGGGATGTTGTAACCAGAATGGCAAGAATTGATTTATCTCAAGAAAGATTTAAGGTATTAGAGCAGATATAGAAGAAAATGACAGAAGGATCATGGATAAGAGAATAGCAGTTGCGTCTATTTTGCTTGCAGGAGTACTGCTTATTGGTTGCGGCAATGAGGAGAACACCTATAGCGAAGGCTTGCAAGAGGGTTTTAAGACTGGATATTCAGAGGCACTTTTTCAATATGATAAGATTGCTGCCGATTCCGGTAAGATATTTGTATACGTCGATAAATATGGATATTTAATGGGGTATCATGATGGCTTGGCTGGAAATGACCATATTTCGGAGGATGAATATGAGACGAAGTATGGATATGAGTCTTTGGAGCTGATTTTTTATACTACAAATATAATGACAACTAATCTTACCGGTGTTATCATTCGATATATAAGAGAGATAAGCGGAGCAGATAGACGCTCCCGGAAAGGAAAAGAAAGAGACATGACAACAATGAATCGCAATTATTGCCTCTATAGCGAAAGTTATGAATCATCACTCCAGAGCAAATCAGAGTGGATGTTTAATTTTATGCGCTCATTTAAGGATAGGCAAATGCGAGAAAATGTTGTTTGGGCAGGATTGTGAGAGACAGGATCCAAGCTTATAGATAAACATGTTTAGCAGCTGCTTACCTCTTAGATGAGGTAGGCAGCTTTTCTTTTGTCTAAAAATATGCAGAGCTGGCTCAATTGGTACAGCATCGGTCTTGAAAACCGACATTCTTCACGGATATCTGGGTTCGAATCCCAGGCTCTGCGCTAAAGATTCGTGGTGTAATTGGCAGCACAGCAGTCTCCAAAACTGTTAGTCCGGGTTCAAGTCCTGGCGGGTCTGTTTTGCACGAGTGGCGAAGTTGGTAGACGCACCTGACTTAGGATCAGACGCGGTAACGCATGTGGGTTCGAATCCCACCTCGTGTACTTGGCCAGAGGCCAGAAAGGAGTCGGAAATGACACAGAATATTCCAGCGATCGATATGGTCGCTACGGGACAGAGAATTACAGATTTAAGAGTGGCAGCCGGTATGTCTGTGAGGGATTTACAGGATGTGTTCGGTTTTGCTACTCCACAGGCGATTTACAAGTGGCAGCACGGAACTGCCATGCCAACACTGGACAATTTAGTCGTATTAGCAGCTGTTTTAGGTGTTGCTATGGATGACATTATCGTAGTCGAAGGGGAATGGCTTTATTCAATAAGCGCATGAACTGAATATAGATTGCAGGCGTTAAAGTGCCTGCGTATGGTCCCATAGTCTAATGGTTTAGGACGCTGGCCTTTCACGTCAGAGATACCGGGTTCAAGTCCCGCAGGAGCTATTATGGGTGGGTATGCCTAGAAGCGAGGGCAAGAGTCTGTAAAACTCCCACATTAGAAACACCGCAGGTGCAATTCCTGCTCCACCCACTTATGTTTGCGTGACCGAGATGGCTTATGGTATCGCTCTGCTAAAGCGAAGCACGGCTAAACTGTGCCGAAGGTTCGAATCCTTCCGCAAACGCTCCGGGTAGGTATGCCTAGTGGCGAAGACAGGGGTCTGTAAAACCCTGACAAGGAAACACCGTGAGTTCGAGTCTCACCCTGCCCACTTAAGTGTCATCTGATGACACTATACAAATAGGTCCGACAGGGCGATAATACTAACAGAACAAAGATATGGAGCTGCGGGGAGCAGCAGAAAGTTAAGAGGATTTATTGTAAATGTACTACGTAACTATCAACAAGCAATTTAATAACAAACAGTTTATGCAGTTCTGCAAAAATCAGAAGTGCTTTGTTAGTTATGCAAATTGCAAGTTGGTGGAAAGTGGTCCTGGATATGCCAAATGATGGATGATCCGGAGCATTAAGAATAAATGAGGTCATTGAGATCTGTAGCCACTTAGCTTGCAAGAGTTAAGTGGTTTTTTAATGCGAAAAAGGAGAATGGAAGAATGGATTATCCAGTAATTGATATTGAAGGAACAGGAATTAGGATTAGGGAACTGATCAGAGAAAGCGGACATACAGTACCAGAGGTTTCTGAGTACCTGGGAGCAAGCACATCCCTTGTATATAGATATCTGCGAGGGGAAGTGCTTCCAAGCATAGATAGGATTGTAGCGCTTTCAGTTTATCTGGAAGTTCCTATTGATGACATAATTGCAGTCGATTAAGACTGCGCGTTGCGGCATGGGGTAATGGTAGCCCACAGGATTTTGGTTCCGGTAATCTTGGTTCGATTCCAAGTGCCGTAGTTAAGACATAGTAGCCAAGCTGGAAAGGCAGCGGACTGCAACTCCGCCAACGTGGGTTCGAATCCCACCTATGTCTCTTAGGGCTTGTAGCTCAACTGGTAGAGCTGGGGACTGAAAATCCCTGCGAAGTGGTTCGACCCCACCTGGGCCCATTATGCTTCCTTGGCAGAGCGGATATGCACCGGCCTTTTAAGCCGAGAGATGCGGGTTCAACCCCCGTGGGGAGCACTAAGCTGTTGTAGCTCAGTTGGAAGAGCAGCAGACTCTTAATCTGAAGGTCGTGGGTTCGAGCCCCACTAACAGCATTATTGCGGTATAGCTCAATTGGTAGAGCACCTGACTCTGACTCAGGATGTTGCAAGTTCGAGCCTTGCTACCGTAGTTCCGGACACATAGCTCAATCGGTAGAGCGCCCGGCTGTTAACCGGGAGGTTGTGGGTTCAAGTCCCTCTGTGTCCGCTATTCCAGGATAGCGTGGGAGGTAGAGCATCCGCCTCATACGCGGAAGGTTATGGGATCATGGCCCATTCCTGGGACTCTTTTCCTATAGAGGTGCTTTGTAGATTAGCTATCCAATTTATCAACCACGAGTTTATATACAATGAGATAAATCTCCAATAAAATAAAAATATAGGAGGCAATATCGATGGATGATGGATATAGAAAAGTAATGGAGATCCTAGAAGCAAATAGATTTAGACACATGTTGGAGCCTTTGGATTACACTGTGTCTTGGGAAGAACCTGACAGGGTAAAAGGACTTGACCTTGAAGCTACAAAGAATAGAATGTGCAATCTGATTAAAACAAAGGGATTAAAAGATAAGACCATTGCTGATAAATTGGGTATTACTACACAGGCAGTTAATAAATGGCGCCATAAAGGATCATTTTTTGTGATTGAAAACCTTTATGTTCTCAGCGGTCTCTTGGGTGTAAGTGTTGATAATCTTTTAGTCCCTGTGGCCGTAAAGAAATGGGAAGTTTTGATTGAGAAAAGATGAGAGCCCTAATGTTAGTGAAGGTAAGGTTTTAAGCTTTCAATGAGAAATATGATGTTTACAAATTTTACAGCCATAGAAACTACAGCATATGATTGCACGATCGATATGCTTAGTACTCGTGCGCTCGATTTGGCGACATCACGCGGCAAAAAAGGTATAGAAAGAAATAGAAGGATAGATTATAAAGTCCGATGTTAGACTGATACCAGGCACATTGGAATAATAATCAGGGTTTTAGGATCTATCCGTGAAAGTGGGTAGGTCCTTTTTTAATATAAAAAATGATGGGCGGTAGTTCAATGGTGAGAACCAGTGTCTTATATGCATCTAACCTGAGTTCGATTCTCTGTAGAGTCGTTTATATTGCGGGATAGTCTGGAGATGGTTCCAGCCCAGCCTCATAAGCTGTGCAACGCAGGTTCGAATCCTGCTCCCGCGACTAAGCTATAGAAAACTTGCAGGTTTCAGCTTCATGTTTTATCAACCACGAGTTAACTGACAGTCAGTATGTATAGGGATATCATTTAATTAAATGGATTGTGCGCCGTCACAGTCGGATTTAAAGAGAAGATAAGGAAGGTATAGAACAATGAGAAAATTAGCATCAATACAGAAGATAAAGGAAGTCTTTCCAATACCCGATGCAGACAGACTGGAACTTGTTCAAGTTCTTGGATGGAAGTGTGTCGGAGGAAAGGGAGAATTTCATGTGGGAGATCTGGTGGTCTATTTCGAGATAGATTCCTTTCTCCCTGTATGTGAGGAGTTTGAATTCCTGAGAAAGAGTTCCTACAGAAGTAATGATTTTATGGGTGAAGGATTCAGATTAAAGACTATGAAGTTCAGGGGAGAGATATCCCAGGGATTATGCCTTGGGATTGATAAGCTCTCAAAGCTTCAGGGGATGAGTCTTGAAGAAGGAATGGATGTGACGGAAATCCTTGGAGTTCGCGAGTGGGAAATGCCAGAAAGGGCAGGATCAGGAGGAACCATGATAGGTGATAGGCCCGGATATATACCTAAGACTGATGAGACAAGGATACAGTCAGCGCCGGAGCTGCTTAATGAGTTTAAGGGGCTGCCTTATTACATAACAACCAAGATGGATGGTTCAAGTCATTCTATAGGTGTAAGGGATGGAGAAATTTCTTTTACCGGCCATAACTTCACTTATAAGGATGACGGAAAGTCAGCGTTTGTGGAGCATGTAAAAACAGCAGGTATTCCAGAAAAGATGAAGACATATGCAGAGGAACATGGACTGAACTCTTTGGTTCTCCAGGGAGAATGGTGCGGGGAAGGAATACAGAAGAACAGACTTAGGCTTAAGAAGCCAGAGTGGTTTGTATTTACGGCAAGAGCTGATGATAAGAGAACTGACCTGACAACGCTTAAGGAAATCTGCAGATATGTCGGATGTCAGATGGTTCCGGTGGAAGAGGAAGGCGATGATCTCTTAGCAAAGTATCCTGATGAGGCGGCTCTATTAGCAAGGGCAGAAGGTGTTGGATATAATGGGACAATAAGAGAGGGAATAGTAATAAGACCTGTTACGCCTGTTCACTCTTATACACTTAGCGGACCTTTATCAATGAAAGTGATAAACAACAAGTATCTAATGAAAAATGATGAGTGATCATAGACGGGAGGCAGCATGATATCAACTTTATATGAACCATTTAGGCACTGGTCAGAAAATGGATCTGTTTATATCCTGTCTGATACGCATTTTAAAGATTCTGATTGTAAACTCATGGACCCTGACTGGATAGAACCAGATGAACAGGTTAATATCCTGAATTCTGTGATCATGAAAAATGACACATTTGTCTGCTTGGGAGATGTTGGAAGTCCTGAATATATAAAGAAGCTCAGGGGCAGAAAGAAGATACTGCTTTTGGGAAACCATGACAGAAGGGGAGATTACAAGGGACTGTTTGATGAGATATATTCTGGGCCGCTATTTATAGCAGACAAAATCCTTTTGTCGCATGAGCCGGTATACGGACTTCCGTGGTGTCTAAACATTCATGGTCATGACCATAGTAACATGGAGATGTACAAGGAAGGCTGCAAGCATTTAAACCTTGCAGCCAATGTATGCGGATATACTCCGGTCAATCTTGGAAAACTGATAAAAGACGGGATTCTATCTGATATCGACAGTATACACAGGATCACGATTGACCATGCAGTGGAGAAGAAAGAAAAGAAGTGGATTAGTAAAGAGACGCAGCAATGAAATCGAAGATATTAGAGTTTATAGAAAATAATACAGATAGCTGGGAAGAAAAGCTGAACTCAAGGCTCATTAGGATAAGCCGTAATGGTGATCTGGCGTGCTTTAAGTATGTGGCAGAAGCTGATTTCTCTGATCCACTGGTATGTGAAGCAAGAGGAATCATAATCGATGTGGTTCAGCTTTCTGTGGTCTGCTGGCCGTTTGATAAGTTTTTTAATGTACAGGAACAGTATGCTGCAGATATCGACTGGAATAGCGCCAGGGTGCTGGAAAAGATAGATGGCTCTATGATAAAGCTTTTCTGGTACAAAGATGCTTGGAGATTTGCGACAAGTTCTACCTGTGATGCTAAGGATGCAGCTATTCCAGGGTATAACGAACTGACTTATGCGGACATAATTGCCCGTGCTGAAAACGTAAATGAGATTCCTTTTGAGGAACTGAATAAAGACTATACCTACATTTTTGAGATTGTTTCTCCACTTAGTCAGATTGTTGTCAGATATGAAATGACTGAGCTGTTCTTCCTGACCGCAAGAAATAATCTTACAGGTGAAGAGTTGGATACAGAGCTTCTGCAATTTAGGAGACCCAGGAGCTTTGCGCTAATATCTTTGAATGAGTGTCTTGTTGCTGCTCTTGCGCTAAATAAGGGTGGCGAGATAGAGGATGAGGGTTTTGTCGTGGTTGATGAGAAACATAACAGGGTCAAGATAAAGTCTCCGGCATACGTGGCTATGCACAGATTATCTACGAATAAAGTGTTCACCGTAAAGAGAATGGCTGAGTTTTTCTGTAATGGTGAGGATCTTTCAAAGCTGGCAAAAGATTTTCCGGCTAATGCCCATATCATTAAGTACTATGATTGGCAGTTTGCTGAGATGAAGCATAAAGCAGAAGACATGATGCTTTATTCCAGGCGCCTTTATGAAGAATACGACCACGACAGGAAAGCAGTAGCCATGACCATAAAGGATTCTCCATACGCATGGGCTGGATTCAAGGCAATTGGGAACGAAAAGGACATCACTGATATCATGGCAGTGCTTGCACCGGCAAATGTTGAAAAACTGATTGTGGAGTATCCTGAGATAAGTAATTGAAAGCTGAGAAATTATGGAAGTTATAGGAAAGAATTAAGGGAGAACCTGAAAGCTTGCTGACAGAAGATGCGTGGGATTTATGAATAGCAGTTAAAAGAATGTAGCTTATGAATTCGGGAATCGAAAACAATAATAGAAATAGTATTAAATATCGCCCTATTACATTTGATTCAGCTAAGAAAATGTTCACATACTTGCAGGATGTTGGGGATTTATATAGTCCTGATGAACGTATCTATGTATTTAACTATAGTGAATCTGGAGCGCTTGCGGTGTATAGGATTTGTGAGCTAAGAGCCAAAGAGCTTAGTAGGGACAGTAAGGAAGCTGATGAATACTGGGGTGCATTCCTCGGACCAGGAGGAAGTATCTATGACGTTCCTGGCGAACAATGTGGCGTTGATTATGCAATGAAGTTCTGTGAGGACTGGTACAAATCAGAATGGTACGACACCAGAGATTATGCTGATTTAGTTTTATGAGAGAAGATGAGGCACTAGAAGGATGGAAACAGGAGAATATAGATGCAAACTGAGGACATCACATTTAAAATAATAGGCAGAGATGCGAAAAAACTTAATGAATTCCAAAAGCTTCATGATGGCTGTCTTGAGGGACTGGCTGGAGACAGGTTTTCCTATTCTTTTTCACCAACGTCTCTTGGCATGGCAATAACTGTCAGCTATTCCTGCGGACAAAAACTGTATTTAGGTAATTTTCTCGATCATGATGAGAAAGAAATAGATTTGAGTAAGTACGGTCCATTATCAAAACGTGATCTTGAGAATAAGAAGTTCGAGGAAGATGTCCTTAGGATACTTCAAATGGAGGATCCGCGGATATGTGCGATAGCATCCGCAAGGAAACAGACCTTTGATATGATATATTTTTTTGCGATGGGAGTTGCATGTCATTCGGATTCGAGAATTTCAAAATCGGTTCTTTATAGTTACAGTCTGGATAAGAATCATCACGAAACTAAAAACTATACTGGAACGGAGCAAGAAAATATAGAATTATTCTTCAAATATTTTAAGCAAAAGATTCGTGAAGAAATTGAAAAATATGATTGTGAAAATGAAGCTCTTTTGAAGAAACTGTCTTCTTGATATGAGTGGACGGGATAGGAAGGCGAAGAAATGGGACGAGATGAAAATGTAGCAATATTCCAAGATACAGAAAAGATGTGCAGAGAGAACGTTCGGCTAAGGGAGTCTATAAAACAGGCATCTGAGAATCAGAAGCTTATTCTGGAGGGAGATTCATTATTTGCAACTGAGAAAGATAAGTATGATGAATCAGCTAAGATAGTAGTCTCAAAGAAAAAGACATTTGAGGCTGCAAGTGCATACAAAGGTATGAAAGTTGCTGTTCATAATTTTGCGTCAGCAACAAATCCGGGCGGTGGAGTGGTTAAGGGATCTACAGCCCAGGAAGAATGTCTGTGCAGATGCTCGACTTTGTACAGCATGCTTAATGTCAAGGAGATGTGGAATGGATTTTATGCTCCTCACAGGAATGCAGCTGATCCAATTCACAATGATGACATTATATATACTCCGGGAGTTGTAGTGTTTAAAACAGACACAGCAGCTCCTGTTGTTATGCCAGAAACGCAGTGGTATGAAGTTGACGTTATTACCTGTGCTGCTCCTAATCTACGGGACAATCCAAGTAATCCATATAACAAGAACGATGGAAATAGAAAGGCAAAAATATCAGATAGAGAGCTGCTTGAACTTCATGAAAAGAGGCTCAAGAGAATACTGGATGTTGCTGTGGTAATGATGATGAAGTAGTTATATTGGGGGCATTTGGATGTGGAGCATTTCAGAATAAACCAGATATTGTTGCCAAAGCTGCAGCAAATGTGATAGGCGACTTCCTACACCTGTTCAAAAATATAGAGTTCGCCGTATATTGCAGTCCAAGAGATAGCCGAAATTATGACGTGTTTAAGAGGCTATTAGCTAACAGATAGGAATAGGGATAATGAAATTTGGCGATTTAAGGCAAATGATAGATAGAACAGCAAGGATACAGATTTGTGATCACGTCTCTGGAGATTATATGGATTACAGATTTGTTGAGGATGTCCCACATGAAAATGATAGCAGGACGGTCTTTGGTATCGGGCTTGTGAGAAGCGAATACAGAGAAGAGGGAGTGTTAAGCTATGGGCGAAATTGCTATGCAATAGAGATAAGACTATTGGAACCAGAAACAATTCTGGGTAGCAAGGTATTAGAATATGAGGCAAAAGACAAAATGAAGGCATTGATCATTAATTGTAGTCCTGTTCGTACAGGATCAACTGCTGAAATAGCCAAGCTAGTCTCAGAACAGTTATCAAATAAATATAGTGTTAATAGCATCTGCATAGATGATTATTCTTTTGCTTTCTGTAAAGGCTGCCGTTTATGCCACAATACAGCGAAATGTGCTATGAGTGATGCGAATGTCATCGAAGATATAATGGATGAGTTTGATGCTGCGGATTTTATTGTCTCCGTTTCTCCGTCATATTGGGCAGATATTCCCGGGCAGTTTAAGGCATTCATCGACAGATGTACACCTTGGTGCAATACACACGAACCTCATGCGTATATTAAGCCCGGAAAGAAGGGATATGCCATTGCTCTGAGGACTGGTCCTAATATGCCAGAATGTGAGAGAATCATCGGCAGCATAGAACATTTTTATGGCCACTTGGAAATAGAAAGTGTGGGTCACCTTGGACTGACATCTATCGAATATAAAGCGGATGTAGAAACGAGAAAACAGGAAATCATAGAATTCTGTAAGATTATTTAGTCGTATGGATTTTGAATTTCAGGTTAAATAGGTAAGGAATAACAATGATAAGACTTGTTGAGCAACGGGATAAAGAAATATGGTATACCCTGGATAGGCATCTACCGGAATCAGTGTTTGATGAAAAGGTGAGATGCGAACAGGGATATGTCTGTGTTGAAGATGGTAAGATAATCGGGGTGCTGAGATATAATCTTTTTTGGGATAATACTCCATTTTGCACCATGCTTTTTATTGACTGTGATTATCGTAGAAAGGGATATGGAGTTCAGTTGATGCAGCACTGGGAACAGAATATGAAATCCCAGAGCTATGGAATGCTGATGACATCGACTCAGGTTGATGAAGATGCTCAGCATTTATATAGAAAACTGGGCTATAAGGATTGTGGTGGGTTTGTGGTCGATATCCCGGGGTATGAGCAGCCGATGGAAATGATCATGATAAAGGGGTTAACAGATGGCATCAAATAAAGATTATTTGGATTACATATTGGAGCAACTGTCGGAGCTTAATGATATAACACATCGTGCGATGATGGGTGAATATGTCCTATATTATCGAGGTAAGGTATTTGGCGGTATCTATGATGACCGCTTCCTGGTGAAACCTACAAAATCTGCTATAGCTATGATGCCTGATGCGGAGATGGAACTTCCGTATGAAGGAGCAAAAGAAATGATCCTTGTAAATGATGTTGATAACAGGGAGTTTATGAGGGAACTCGTAGAGGCGATGTATGAGGATTTACCGGTGCCGAAGAAGAAATAACTTTACGATAACTTTCAGCATAATCGAGGAGAATTATGAGTAATCCGTGGGAAGAAGTCAGTTTGAATGATTATGAGAATCATATGAGCCTTGATTCTGTAAAACAACTTCAAACTATGAATTCAATAATGAAGGAGCAGTTTGAAGATTATCCGGTTTCAACGGCTATGGTCCTTGGAGTCGCCGGTGGAAATGGCTTGGAGCATGTAAGCCGGGATAAGTACCGGACTGTTTATGGAGTGGATATCAATGAAGATTATATTCAAATAGTTTCGGAACGATATGCACATTTGTCTGATATACTTAAATGCTTGAAGATAGATCTGATCTGCGATGCGGATCAGCTTCCCGGGGCGCAGTTGCTGATAGCAAACCTTCTTATAGAGTATATTGGTTATGATGTATTTCAGAGAGTGGGCTATAAGATTTTTCGTGATGACGGCAACAGATATTTAATGAAAAAAGATGAGATTCATATTGCGGAAGAGCGCATTACTGCTGAGGAATATGTTGATTTTTTAAAGAGAACCGATTTGGGGTCACAATATCCGAAAGAGCGTTTTGAAGAACGAATCAGGAAGCTTGTTAAGAATGTTTCCATCAGTCTGATCGCGCGTAATGATGAAGGACTGATTGTTGGGACTTTGTTTGGACTTACAGATTTCTGCTATTGGTTGTACGTGACAGACCTTGGCGTGGACAGGAATTATGAGAGGCAAGGCATCGCGAGCAGGCTCATGAAGACTGCACATGAAATTGCCGGCGGAGAAAAGGATATAGCCGTATATCTGATTGCCAATGAAGATGCTGTAGGCTTTTATGAGAAAATCGGTATGAAAAGGGCTGACGATGTAATGAAATACAACCACATAGAATGGACTGAATGGACAATATGAGTGGCTGGCAGATTTATATTTCAGTTGTTGAAAAAAATGTGTAGAAGATCAAATTGAGGTAATTATCTGATAACTGCCTCAATTACATTTTTAGAATGGTTTATATGTTATGACATGGCCGTATTATTTTCAAAGAAATGACATTCTTTTAGAAAAGATTGTATAATTAAGGAGAAGAAAACAGTTGCATTATCAAGAAAGTAGTGGGTGTGCATAATGATAAATGAAATTCTATATATGGAAATAAGGTTAGTAGGTGCTTTTAGCGAAAGATATAAGCTTACCAGGGCAGCTGCAAACAGAATTTTTACAAAGTATAATATCTGGCAGTACATTGAGTCATGCTATGATGTTTTCCATATCAATGGGGATGACTACAATTTGGATGATATATGTAATGTTTTGAAGCGGAAAGGGGCAGCTCTATGAAATTAAAAGATGGGATGCTTCTTTACCATGGTAGTTATACGAGTGTTGAAAACATTGATTTGAACCAGTGCATGAATGGCAAAGATTTTGGCAAAGGTTTTTATCTTACAAGTGATCCTAATCAGGCCAGAAGTTTTATAAGGTCTTCTTTGATTAAGGCACAAAATACCGGAAATGCCCCTATAACACAGAATTATGGGTATGTGTCATCATTTCGTTATCATAAACCTGAACAGGAAATAGCGGTACATGAGTTTGAAAATGCCGACAGAGAGTGGCTTTGGTTTATTTCTCAAAATAGAAGAAAACGGCTAGCGGAGGACTTGATTCCGCTGATTACTGGCAAAATATTTGACGCTGAAATCATTATTGGCAAAATTGCGAATGATACAACGAATCCTGTTATTACAGCGTATCTTAATGGATTGTATGGAGACATTAAGACTGAGAAGGCAGTAAATTTTGCTATTGAACAATTATTGCCAGATCACCTGTCGGATCAGTATTGTTTTCTTACTGAAGGTGCGGTTAGTTGTTTGGAGTTTCAGGAGGCAAGGAAATATGTCATCTGATAAAATGAATGCTTGTGCAGATATGGTTCTTACTAATGCTATTGAAGATATGGCAATGGAAGAGAATATCTCAATAGATGAAGCAAGAAATAAGCTTTTGGATTCGGACGCTTGTAAATGTTTGTACGATTTTGATTCAAAGTTATGGATGGAAGGTTCTGATTATTTTCTTGATTTTTACAGAATGATTGAAAATAAGCAGCATATCTCCTAGATAAATCGTGAAAATCGTCTAGAAAGGCGGGGGATCAGAATGAAGGCTTATATCCGCCGTACTCGGTACGATTGTTCGCTGGTTTGAACTTGACATGCCGATCAGTACAAGAAAACTGGCTGAGCTTATCATAGGCTCCACAAAGTATGGGATCTTGTAATGAGATGATAATTGACAACTTCTAATTGAAGAAGAGAAACATAATACTATTATTGAGAAAGATCGGGAAACTGGTCTTTTTCTTTTACCCAAAATCAGTAGACCCTCAAACCAAACCCTCAAACAGCCCTCAAACTAGACCCGCAAAATGATTGACCCTCAAAAACTTTGAATGCTTAATGTCAAGGAGATGTGGAATGGATTTTATGCTCCTCACAGGAATGCAGCTGATCCAATTCACAATGATGACATTATATATACTCCGGGAGTTGTAGTGTTTAAAACAGACACAGCAGCTCCTGTTGTTATGCCAGAAACGCAGTGGTATGAAGTTGAAGTTATTACCTGTGCTGCTCCTAATCTACGGGACAATCCAAGTAATCCATATAACAAGAACGATGGAAATAGAAAGGCAAAAATATCAGATAGAGAGCTGCTTGAACTTCATGAAAAGAGGCTCAAGAGAATACTGGATGTTGCTGTGGATAATGATGATGAAGTAGTTATATTGGGGGCATTTGGATGTGGAGTATTTCAGAATAAACCAGATATTGTTGCCAAAGCTGCATCAAATGTGATAGGCGACTTCCTACACCTGTTCAAAAATATAGAGTTCGCCGTATATTGCAGTCCAAGAGATAGCCGAAATTATGACGTGTTTAAGAGGTTATTAGCTAACAGATAGGAATACTTTGAACTATTTTTTCAATATTTTCTCACATAATCGTATTTCACCATTATCTTACATTAAAAACATATAAAAATGCATTGAAACCTTTAAAAACCATTAAAATACATTAAAATCCATTAAATATACAATAAAGTCATTAAAAGCCTTTAAAAAGTGATATAATACCATTAACAGGAGGTATAACTTTCATGAACAAATCAGCTGAAATTTTTAAGCCAGGGGCATTACCTGTGACTACTTATATTTCCAGAGAAGCTGCGCTAGGTTTTACTTATGAGGAGAGACTTGAGCAGGCGTTAAATATGTCTGGGTATATAACACTTATTTCCGGTCCATCCAAAATAGGAAAAACGGTACTGTGTGAAAGAGTTGTGGGAATCGACAACCTTGTAGAAGTATTGGGTTCAGACTTTTTGAATAAAGAAAATGTATGGAAGACAATCGGTGCAAAGGCAGGGATGCCTTTATCGGGAATGGTTACTACAGGAAATACTGATAATTCTATATCTGAGGAGTACATTGTAACACGAGAAAATGTTATAGCTTATTATCAGGAGCATGAACTTGTGCTGCTTATTGATGATTTTCATTACGCAAGCGAAGAAATACAGCGATTTTTATCGCAACAGCTGAAAGATGCTATCAGGAAAGGACTAAAGGTAATAATATCTTCGCTTCCTCACAGATGTGACGATGCAATCAGAACCAATCCTGATCTGCAGGGACGTATAAGTATAATCGATATTAAGCCCTGGTCTAAGGATGAACTGAGACAGATTCCAAGAAAAGGATTTGAGCAGCTTGGAATACATGTTGATGATAAGTATATTGAAAGCTTAGTCGGCGAGAGCCTTGCATCACCTCAATTGATGCAATTGTTATGCCTGAATCTGTGTGTGCTTATAAAGGCAGATTCTGGTAATGCAGTTGATGTTAGCGAAGAGATTATAAAAAAAGCTTATAAGTTTTCAACTCTGAACCTGGACTTTAAAAACGTCACTGCTGTTATCAGTAATGGAAAGACAAAACGTGGTAGAGAACGAAAAAAATATTGTACAAGCAAGGGAGAGTTGGATTTATATTCGCTTATACTTGAAGCTATTGCTCAGGATCCGCCAATAGAGGAGATTGGATTAGATGACCTGTTGACGAGAATCAATAAAACAATTGTTGGAGATGATAAGGTTACACCTAAATCATTAAAAGAATATCTGGGCAACATACAGGAAGTCCTAAACGATAAAAACAGAACTTTTGTGGTTCTTGAGTGGAGAGATAACGTACTGTATGTTATAGAAGCATTATTCTTATTCTATTTACGTTGGGGACGCAATGAACAGGGAACAGAGTATTGATTTTATTCAGGCTATAGAAGACACTAAAGCGTTAGAAAGAGCAATTTTAGATATCATAGATGAATTGAAATCAGAGGGCTCCAAAGAAATCGCAGATGGCTTAGAGCAGCTTATACCGATATCAAATAATAGATTTTCTGTAATTGGCCAGAAGGAACTATTACAGGAATCCAAAAGAAGAGCTATCAGCATACTTAAGAGTGAACCCCAATTTAATCACGTCAGCGAGAAAGAAGCATGTTGCATCGTTGAGAGAGTATTAGGAAATGTGCAGCTTTATCTGCAGGATATGTTTAAGCGACAGCCACATACTAAATGTACTGACAGTGTTTTGAGTATGCAAAAGTGTTTTGATATTGGTAATGAATATGATCTGCAACATATAGTATATGCTCTGCTAAGAGCAGTGTTTCCGCTTGCCAGAATAGAAGAGTATCAGGATGCAGGAGCGTGTGCTGTTAGAAAAGACATATGTATTGATGAGTTTGACATTGCGATAGAGTTAAAATGTACAAGAGATAGCCTTTCCGCTAAAAAGCTTTCAGAGGAAGTAGCATCTGACATTGTTCACTATGATAATAAAAACATTTTCTTTTTAATATATGATAAAGCTAGAATAATAGACAATATCGATGTATTTAGGGATACCTATGAGAAAACTGACATGAGTAAAAACGTGAAGGTGTTTGTGATGCTATAGAAACCGATAAACATTCCTCGGCATCTATTTTTTGCCAAGGGAATTGCACAAATAGCCAGTATGGATGTTTTTTAATACAAAAAATAATAGTTAGCTGTCTGGCTGAGATGGATGAAATATAGTCGTAATACTGAGCATCAGCTCATGAGTGCACTGGCACTTGTGGCTGGTGCTTTTTCTTGTAGGTCGTGACCACGTGCCGCGCGCTGCTTCAAGTTTTGCCGGCAGCAAAACGATCAAGCGCGTGGCACACAAAACCACCCGCTAAGCGGGTGGGTGTTCAAGTTATACAAAATCACCGTATCCTCACTATAATAGTAGTGCTCAAGCCACTATGTAGAAAGGATACGGTGATATAAATGGCGAATAAAGAATACTCGCTCGCCCATACGAAATGGATGTGTAAATATCATATCGTATTTACACCAAAGTATAGACGAAAAATAATTTACAATCAATATAAGGAAGATTTGCGCGATATAATAAAGCACCTATGTAATTACAAAGGTGTAGAGATAATAGAGGGGCA
>NZ_JNJM01000017.1:0-89100 GCF_000701645.1 Oribacterium sp. FC2011 | reverse complement strand
ATCGTGGCAACAGTTATGTTTTTATCCATACTGATGCTGCCATCGTTCTTTTCACTCGACTTTTTATAGAGTTCCCCAAACTTACGCTGTTCCCAGGAAATATATGCTTTTTGTGAGCTCTAATGATTACCCAAAATAAAAAATACATCGTAAATCGTTGTAATCAGACTTACGATGTATAAAATCATAAAATACACTTTAGAAATACCTGTTGAAAAATGATTTTTTAGTTTTATTTTTAAACAAACATATCAGCAAGCACGGATTTCTTGACAATCCTTAACTTATCAAGCTTACGTTGATGAAGGGTGATAAGGTTGTCGAGAGTCTCAATATATCCCCCGATTGCCTTCTGCTCATTGTAAGAAGGAACCGGAATCATAATAGATTTCATTCCCTCAATATCAATACTTTTACCATCCCTAATACCATAAACATGCGGCTTCAATAAGACATCAATAAACCGTCTTGACCTGAAGAATGGATAATAGAATCTGCTATCAGTATTATCACCGTGAAAAGTGTGATAGGCTGGGCTTATTATGCCATCAGTATTGGCTTTTTCTAATCCGCCTTCAAAGGATCTGAGATGAACTATAAAGTCATCTTTCCTCACCATTTTATAGTTTGATAAGCTCGACTTATCATATTGTAAAGCTCGGTCAGATTCTTCTCTTAAAATGGTTCCGCCGCCCTGAATTATTGTGAGTGCCGGAAGCTCTTCATGGTTCTTTTCGGAGTATTCTTCAAATACTTCACCCAACTTACGCTGTTCCCAATCATCAGTAAAGCCGCCAATACGGATCTGGGGGACTTTTTCACCATTTTTAGGAAAACATTTTTCAAGCATGGATTTTTTGACGATCCTTAATTTATCAAGCTTACGTTGATGAAGGGTGATAAGGTTGTCAAAATGTTTTAAAAAATTAGCAATCCGTTCCTGCTCCTCAATAGTAGGCGGTAATATCATCGGAAAATCTTCCAAAATACCTGCTCCACTATTTTTCTGACCACCACCAATTTGAGTCGCTAAGAAATACTTTTTTCCGTAATCGGAATTAATATATTGGCATGCATAAAAAGGATTAGTTCCTTCTTTTAATCTAGCAATTAAAGTTGTAAATGTCTGTGAACCCTCGTATTTTTCAGGAACCACACATGCAGTTCCTGGATATCCGGTTCGTGCAACCAATAAATCATTTGCCTTTAATCGCTTGTTTACATATTTCTTTTCAAACTCTTCATCAATAAAAATTACATCAGAATCATCGAGATAATTCTCTTTAATATTCTGATTTCTAAACATTACAATGCCATCATCCGTATAGGCATGTGTGGCAGAATTAGCTATGCCAACAGTGATGTTTTCACATAACCCGGATAACTTACGCTGTTCCCAATCATCGCTAAACCCTTTGAATCTTATTTTCGGAATTTTTCTTTCATTCATTGACTGCTCCTCCCAGTAACAGTTGCAGTTCTTCGATTCCCTTCATATCAGCAGCAGAACCGGTTAATTCTGAAAGCATTTTTGAAAGAGATATTTCGGTTTCGTGGATATCTTTTTCGAGATCGCTCATGGTGATAGCGTATTTGGAAGAAAGATTCTCTATATTCTTGGTGAATCCATCCAGCATCTCACCGGACAGTTTCATGATCCCTGTGATTACAGGACTTGTCCATTTCTCATGAAGAAGCATATAAACTTGCTCATCCGAGAGGTTTTCTATTACCCGTTTAGTCTCAAGATGCAGTACTTCATCATTTTCTTTGATTTTTACTTTCAGATTCTTTTCTGTTGTGTTCAGTTCTTCTGCCTTGCGAAGGATTTCAATGAGACGAGTGTCCGTTGATGCATCAGCTTTCAGAATTTTGATCATTCCCTTTATGTTCTTTATCACAAAAGCATCATTTGTCTCATTCAGTGCATCAGATACAGTCTCTTTATCTTCTTCGCTTAATGACTCAAGAAGTTCGTCATATGACGATGGGATTTCGGCAAGCTTTTCCTGCATGTTCTTAAGCTCTGCCTTCTGTTCCGGTAAGCATATGTTTTGAACGAGTTCAAATGGAAGAACATGACCCTTCCAGCCTTCCTGCACTTCGGCATCCTTGCCATTCTTTTTCTTTATAACCATGTTCGGATCAACGATCTTTACCGCTGACATTCCTTCGGTCTGAATGATTTCAAGGTCTCCTGAAATCTCAGTAAACTTTGCTTCAAAAAGCTCATAAGCGGAATAAGGATCAAGGAGCGCAACATCTTCAAAGCGCTTGAAGATATTTGAAGCGACCAGCTCTTCAGTTTTAGCTATTGATAATGTCTCTGCATTATCAATCAGAGCTCCGTCCATATACTTTCCAAAATCTGCAAATGCTTCTGCATAGGCATCAAGGAACTGTTTAACTTCTGCATTATTTCTGATGGCAGATTTTATATCATCTGCCTTTAAATCAAGATATCCGTTTTCGACTGAGAAAAGCTCAGCCTTCAAAGATGGGAAAACTTTCCAGTAAGCCTCAAACTCTTCCAGCTCCTTTTCCGGAATCCCACCAAACATGGATGCATAAATATCATAGCTTTCGGCAGCCTCAGAAGAATCGACATAACGAGGGATGTTAAGGTTATAGTCATTGGCACGGATTTCTTCACGGCTTACAACCTTGGAATATTTATCGATGGACTTACGTTCCTTTACTGCATCAACGATTCTTCGTATATCGGAAGCCCTAAGTTTGTTATTTTTACCTTCCTTTGTAAAGTTCTTCGAAGCATCAATGATAAGAACGTCGGTGTTTTCTCTTTTCTGCCTGAGAACCATGATGATGGTAGGTATTCCGGTTCCGAAGAAGATATTGGCAGGAAGTCCAATGATAGCGTCAATGTTATTCTGCTCTATCAGATTCTTTCTTATAGCACCTTCTTCACCGCCTCGGAAAAGAACACCGTGAGGAAGAACGATGGTCATGATTCCATCCGGCTGAAGGTGATACAGGTCGTGAAGCAGGAAAGCATAGTCTGCTTTGGATTTAGGCGCAACACCGTATCTTGCATATCTGGCGTCGTTTTCTTTTCCTGAAGGATCCCACCTTTGAGAGTATGGAGGATTTGAGACCACTGCATCAACATAAAGTGGTTCATAAGTTCCCTGGGGATCAGATTCGTCGAAGTAAGGCCAGTCTTCTTCCAAAGTGTCACCATTTCTTGTGACAATGTTGTCAGGAAGGATACCCCGCATAACGAGGTTCATTCTTGTAAGGTTATAAGTATTGGCCTTCAACTCCTGAGCGTAATATCTTATTCGATTTGGATCCTCGATATACTTTGATGCGGTCTTACCGATGTTAATCAAGAGGCTTCCTGAACCTGACGTGGGGTCATAAATCTTGATTTCAGTTCTGCCCTTCAGGTAATCTGCAATAATTTCAGACATCAAAAGAGAAACTTCGTGGGGAGTATAGAACTCTCCGGCTTTTTTGCCGGCGTTTGCTGCGAAGTTTGAAATAAGATACTCGTATATGAAGCCAAGAACGTCATAGTCCTGTTTACCGTTCATAGGGATGTCGTTTATAAGCTGAATCAGGTCACTGACCGATTTAGTCTGGGACTTTGTATTTTCACCGAGCTTTGACAGACCGGTTTCCAAAGTGTTGAATATTCCCTCGAAAACCTTCTTGTGGGATGGTGAGATCAGACGGTTAAATGATGAAAGACCGGTCCTGACATTATCAACAGAGAAATCCGATCCCATATGTATCCAGGTTGAGAAAAGATCCTTGTAAGCTATAAAGTAACCGAGGCTTTGTTGTGCACTGGATTTGCTGGAATACTGATCTTCAGCTTCTTCATTTACATAATCTTTAATGCTATCAGCATCATAGCCTCTTTCGTAGAGCCACTGCTCTTCTTTGTCCGAAAGGTATTTATAAAAGATAAAGCCAAGAATATAGTCCTTATATTCGTTGGCTTCTATTTTTGAACGCATTTCGTTTGCGGATGCCCATATCTTTGCTGCAAGTTGTTGTTTATTCATTGGTAAAGCTCTCTTTCGTTAATTTTAGGCAATGCCATATATGATTATAACGGTTTAAATAGTGGGTTTCTATGGGATTTTAAGGAACGTGTTGAGATATAGATCATTTGCATACAAAATAATACTTCATTAAAAAGGCCTAGGAACACTTCAAAGCGAAGGATGGTACACAGTTTACCTCAGCTGTAGTAGGGGTAGATGTCCCGGTATGGGACGAGAAGGCATTGGAAAAGTGATTTTTCGGATGAGTATCGTAGAAATACAAAAGCCCGGTCGCATTTGGTTTGCGATCGGGCTTTATGCAATAAAAAAGCTGGTAACCGGAATCGGACCGGTGACCTCCGCACTACCAATGCGACGCACTACCGACTGTGCTATACCAGCATTTGCTCTCTCATGTGAGAACCTACTAAATTTAGCATAAGGACATGTCAATGTCAATATACAGTTGAAAAATTGATAAAGTTCAGCCGGTGGACCGAAACAGTTCAGCCGGTATGCCATATTTTCGCAGTGAACAAGGCATTACATTGACCCATATTCCGGTTACCAGCATTTGAGTCATCCTGAATGGCAGGTTATATTGACTTTATTTCAGGTAATCTGGATTTGGGTCATCCTGAATGGCAGGTTACATTGACTCAATTTCAGGTAATCAGCATTTAGGTCATCCTGAATGGCAGGTTACAATGACTCAATTTCAGGTAATCAGGATTTGGGTCATCCTGAATGGCAGGTTACATTGACTCAATTTCAGGTAATCAGGATTTGAGTCATCCTAAATGGCAGGTTATAATGACTCAATTTCAGGCAATCAGGATTTAGGTCATCCTGAATGGCAGGTTACATTGACTCAATTTCAGGCAATCAGGATTTAGGTCATCCTAAATGGCAGGTTACATTGACTTATATTCTGAATTCTGAGTTTTAAGGTCAATCAGTGGTTCCAATAACTCCGGATGGTGGGGAAAAGAGCCGACCAAGCTCTTCGCGAACCATTGCCGGCTGGATCGTCAGGGTTTCACAACAGCCTGCACCAATTCCTCGCAGATCTCCTGAACGGTCTTTCCGTCTGTTGAGATGATGATATCCGCAGCAGCTTCGTACTTTGCACTTCTCTTCTCCTGCAGGCTCCGGATGAAATCAACATTCATGTTGCCGTTGAGGATTGGGCGATCGCCTGAATCCTTAACTCTTTCGAGGGTGGTTTCGGGGGTTGCGGTAAGAAGAACTATGATGCTTCCCTTTTTCAGGTTTGTGACGTTTTCTTCACGAAGAACCGCTCCGCCTCCGCAGGAAATGATGATGCCGCTTGATTTCTGGAGGTCAAGGATGACCTCGCTCTCGCATTTTCTGAAATAGTCTTCACCGTGCTTTTCGAAGATTTCCTTTATGGGCATGCCTTCACAACGGACAATTTCCGCATCAGTGTCCACTTCTGTCATTCCAAGCATGTCTTTAAGGCAAGAGGAAACCGTGGATTTTCCTGCTCCCATAAAGCCGATGAGGGCAATGTTCTTTTTCTTCAGTTTTTCGAGGGTCTGAGGGTTTGTCACTTTGGTTTCCTCCTGTTTTAGATAAAATTATGCTTAATGAAGAAAAATTAGTGTAAAAGTTGTAATCGTTCAATCAACATATTTAATAAAAATCAAAGTTTATTTAGATTTTAAAGATGATCCCGTTTCTCCGGTTGACTTACTTTGCTGTTTTTCGAGAATGCAGTCAATCCTAAGGCAACAATATTATAGTCATGCCTTGGTGGAGCTGTTACTAATAGTTTTCCTCGCCTAAGTCATATATCAAAGTATTTTTCCTTCACGATCTCCACCGGCATCTTCTTTCCGGTCCAGAGCTCGAAGGCAGCAGCCCCTTGGTAAAGTAGCATGTACATGCCGTTAAAAGCATTGAGTCCACACTCCTCTGCCATTTCAAGAAGCTTTGTTTTCCGTGGGTTGTATATGACATCGGAAACCGTAAGTTTCTCATTCATTCCGGAGGCTCTGTCCGTAAGCCAGGAAGCATCCTTTATGAGATTTCCTTCCGGATTCGGTGCCATACCAACGTTTGTAGCATTGATGAGGAGCACAGATTCAGAAATCTCCCGTTTCATCACATCATCCTCGTAATCATAGACCGTGACCTTGCAGGAAGTAGACTCATGTATCTTTCTGATGGTTGACGCTGTTCTGTCTTTAAATCTGCTTCCGGCGCGTTCGAAAACAGAAATCTCACCGGCACCGTCAAGTGCAAGCTGGGTAAGTACCGCGATTCCGGCGCCGCCTGTTCCCAGCAGGGTGATTTTTTTGCCAATGTAATCGACCCCGGCCTGTCTCGCTGACTCCGTAAAACCGATTCCGTCGGTGGTGTGTCCTGTGACGGTTCCGTCATCCTCAATGACCACGGTATTTACGCTTTCAGCAATCTTTGCGGCTGTACTCAGTCTGTCGCAAAGGGATACCGCTTCTGTTTTAAGGGGCATGGTGAGGTTAAAGCCTCTCACTCCCATCTTCTTGAAACTGTCAAGAACGCCGCTGAGCTCCCCCTCTTTTACATCAAATGCAAGGTAGCAGTAGTCAAGGTCAAGCTGCTTAAAGCCTTCGTTATGCATAGCAGGAGAAAGGCTGTGAGCTACAGGACTGCCCAGGAGGCAGATCATTTTGGTTTTACCTGATATTTCCATGATAAATCACTTTCCGCTGTTAACTTCCGGAGAGTTTCCGTAAATTCTCCGGAATAAAATAAATGTCTCCCCTAGAATACCCTTTTTTTTCGCAAAATAAAAGCCGGGAAACATACCCGGCTTTTATAGCTCCTATTATGCTTGGTATCTTATACCTTATCCGTTAAGTCTCTGACGCACAATCTCATAGGCCAGAACACCGCAGGCCACAGAAGCATTGAGGGAATCAATGTTTCCGAACATAGGAATGGAGGCTACCATGTCACACTTCTCCTTTACGAGTCGTGATACGCCCTCTCCTTCATTTCCGATAACGAGACCGATGGCACCTTTCAGGTTCAGCTTATACATCTGCTCGCCATCCATATCGGCACAAACAAACCAAAGTCCTTCCTTTTTCAGATCTTCGATGGTCTGACCGATATTTGTAACCTTGGCAACCTTTGTGTATTCCAGGGCACCGGCTGAAGTTTTGGCAACTGTTGAGGTGAGTCCCACAGCACGTCTTTCGCGAATGATTACGCCGTGTGCGCCTGCAAGATTAGCCGTACGGATCATGGCACCGAGATTGTGAGGATCTTCTATTCCGTCCAGAATAAAAAGAAACGGGCTTTCATTTTTCTCCCTGGCATAGTCAAGTATTTCCTCAACTGTGCTGTAGTGGAAAGCTGCAAGATAAGCTATGGCACCCTGGTGTGAACCCTGACCGGCAATCTCATCGAGTCTTTCCTTTTTAACGAATTCCGGCTTGATACCGGCTTTCTTTGCTTCTCTTATGATGGTGGAAACAGGACCGTCATGAACACCATCCTGCAGGAACAGGCGGTCAACTGTCTTTCCTGCACGGAAGGCTTCGATAACCGGATTTCTGCCGATGATGGTAAATTGTTCGTCTCTCATATATAGACCTTTCAAAAGTTAATAATTTATATGTTGGTTTGAATATTTGTTGGTAAAATACCAAGCCCAACCAATTTGACAACTTTAAGATTCTTCGGAAACATTATCAGGCTCGGAAATCTCTGTCTTTTCAGCATGTTTAATCTTCCCGTATTTGTCATGCAATTCCCGGAGATGATGGATGCCCATGGCTTCAATCTCCAGCAGGCGTTCGTACTGTTCTGTCAGATACAGATACCCGATAAGGGCCTCAAAACCTGTGGCGCGACGGTACTCCTGGATGGAGCTGTTCTTACTGTGGGTTACGGACTTCTGGTTCCTGCCTCGTCTGTAGATAGACATTTCTTCCGGAGTCAGTATTTCTTTTGCGATTATGTACCCCATAATCTCTGACTGGGCATGGGCGCAAACAAATTCGGTTTTCTTCCGGTTGATGGCATTGATGGAACCGGGGAAATGGGTGACCACATACTCCCTGACTGCGAAATCATAGATGCAGTCCCCGATATACGCAAGAATAAGCGGGGATGTTGTTTGGACATCCACCGCCTTAAGATCAAGTTTTTCTTTGTAAAGTTTGATAAAAGATTCTGTCATGGACATTATGCTCTGCTCCACTTAACGCCCTCACGGGTATCCTTGAGAACGATGCCCATTTCGAGAAGCTTATCTCTTATTTCATCAGCCTTTGCAAAATCCTTAGCCTTACGTGCAGCCTGGCGCTCTTCGATGAGCTTTTCAACATCTGAATCCAGATCATCCTTTGCTACCACTGTCTTGATTCCGAGAACGCTCATAAGGAGCTCAATTTTCTCGAGTACGTAGTCTGCAAATGTCTTGGTGCTTTCTTCTGTGACAGAAACATTGGCAATCTTTACAAGCTCAAAGATGGCTGTGATGGCATCGGCAGTATTGAGATCATCATCCATCTTCTGGTTGAACATATCCTGCTGTGCGTCCACGCTCTTTACTGTCTCAAGCTCGGCTGCGGTCATGTCGCTGCCGGTTAACTTTGCGCTAAGCTCACGGAGACGCTCGATGGCAGTCTGTATACGCTCGAGAGAAGTCTTGGCGCTGTCCATAAGATCCCTTGAGAAGTTAAGCGGATTACGATAGTGTGCGCTCAGCATGTAGAATCTGAGAACACGTGGATCATACTGTGAAGTAATGTCTCTGACCGTGAAGAAGTTGCCCAGGGACTTGGACATCTTCTGGTTGTTAATGTTTATGAATGCATTGTGCATCCAGTAATTTGCGAATTTTTCGCCGTGAGCCACCTCATACTGGGCGATTTCATTCTCATGATGAGGGAAAATAAGGTCCTCGCCGCCGGCATGGATGTCAAGACGTCCACCACAGTACTTGGGAGCCATAACGCAGCATTCTGTGTGCCAGCCCGGACGGCCTTCGCACCATGGTGACTCCCAGTAAGGCTCTCCCATCTTCTTTGGCTTCCAGAGAACGAAGTCTGTTGAAGTTCTCTTGCCGTCCTCGCCGGAAACCTTCAGATCACGGAAACCTGACTGAAGCTCGTCAATGTTTTTGTGGCTGAGTTCGCCGTAATCCTTAAATGATGTTGTATCGAAGTAAACGGTTCCGTCCTTTGCAACATAGGCACTGTCCTTTTTAACAAGAGTATCGATAAGGTCGATCATGCCCTGAATCTCTTCTGTGGCACGGGGATGGATAGCCTCCTCGATATTTAAGTCAGCCATATCCTTCTCAACTTCTGCTATATATCTTTTGGTAATGTCGGAGCACTCAACGCCCTCTTCATTAGCCTCTTTTATAATCTTGTCATCTACATCAGTGTAGTTGGAAACGTAGGTCACCTTATAACCCTGATATTCCATATATCTTCTGAAGGTATCAAAGACGATCATGGGACGGGCGTTTCCGATATGAATGAAATTGTAAACCGTAGGGCCGCAGACGTACATGCGGATCTTTCCCGGCTCTATGGGTTTAAATTCTTCCTTCATGCGTGACATCGAATTAAAAATCTTCATAATATCTCCTTTGCCTCCAAGGCACGGTTTTACGCTTATAAAGCGAATCTCCCCGCAGGCTACATGAAGTTTATTTTAGTATTTAAGCGGTTTTGCGTCAATAATAAACAAGACAAAGCCGGAGGACATCAATTGAAAAACTTGTCACAGCGACTCGTTTTTCAATTGATGCCCTCCGGCTGTAGATTACTTATTATTACTGATACTCATTGAAGAACTCTTCAAAGGTTCTCCAAAACTCATCGGAGTCCATAGAGTAGTTTTCGGAATTCTGGCTACTGCCATCATTTCCTGACTCACCGTTGTTTCTTGCGAAAGGATCGATACTCTCCTTCTGTCCGTCAGAGGAAGCATTATTTGAGGATGGTGACTGGCCCAGAACTACGTTAACATTAAGCTCGTCATACTTGTCACCGTTAGGTCTCTGAATAGTGAGAGTTACTGTTTCACCCACACGATATTTTGCAAGGATTGAAGATAGATCTGTAAAGTTCGTTACTCCCTGACCATTCATTGCGGTGATAATGTCTTTTTCCTGAAGTCCTTCGTTCTGAGCTGTTGAGCCTTCGATGAACTTATAGATAAATACACCCTGAGGCATTCCGAAGCTTTCGGCTGTTTGAGCATCAATGTTCTTTACCATGATGCCGAGGTAGCCTCTCTCTGATTCAGGGATCTCCTCACGTGTCTCAAGAGAAGAAAGTGAATCAACGATCTTCTTTGCCTTTGAGGAAGGGATGGAATAGCCCATGCCTTCTATGGATGTGGAGGTGTATTTTGCAACGTTAATGCCTATAACCTCACCCTTCATATTGATAAGAGCGCCGCCGGAATTACCCGGGTTAATTGCAGCATCGGTCTGAAGAAGACCTGAAGATGTGCCCTTGCTTGTGGCAACGTCTCTGTCCTTTGCTGAGATGATACCTGTGGTAACTGACTGACCGTAGCCGAGAGCATTACCGATAGCTACTACCTGATCTCCTACTTCCAGCTGATCGCTGTCACCGAGAGTTGCGACGGAAATAGCTTCCATTGTCTTTGTAGGGATGTTTTCAAGCTTTATTGCGATAAGAGCCAGATCTGCGGCTGCATCTGTTCCCTTTACAACGGCATCAACTGACTCGTCATCTATAAAGGTTACGGAAAGAGACTCAGAGGACTCAACCACGTGATTGTTTGTAAGAATGAGAAGCTCTGTGTCTGTCTTCTGCACTATCACACCCGAACCGCTGGCAGGCACTTCAGTTTCGTAACTCTGATAGTTTCCGAATATAGAGTAGCCATTCTGACGATACTTGACCATATTTGTTATTGCCACAACTGATGGCATGGCATTCTTTGCAACCTCAGTCACACTTGTAAATGACGAACTGACCGGTGCAGTCTGAATAGTTGATGGTGTACTTGTAGTAACCGGCGTGGATTCTGTTTCAACCGGTGTATTTGATTGTTCCCCTCCGGCAGGAGCTGTTTCGTTGACAGCATTAATTGATTTCTGATATGCAATTCCTGCATGCTGAGCAGCTATATTTACTCCAACCATTGAAGCGCCGGCTACAACGCCGAATAAAAGAGCTCCTGCAATGATTCCAGCTATTCGTTTCATTTTTTCCTCCTACCCGTGAATGCTACTGTATATGGATGTTACTGCCCCTAACATATGACGGAAAATCCGTGGGAACAGTTTGAGTAATTTCCTTTGATAATGTGTATCATACTTACTTTCTGTGTTCAATTTGTGTCTAATCAAAGTATTTTTTGTGTTGCTTATTTGAAGTTTGAATTTCGACTTATTTAATAGTCTTTTTATACATGAACAGATTTTTCGATGCTATACTCTCTGTTAGTTATAGCTTGGAGGACAAATGTATTATTTTATTGTAAACCCTGCGGCTACCAATGGTCGTGGACGTATAATCTGGGATAAGGTTCTCAGATATCTTAAAAAGACTGAAAATGCCGAAAATTTTGAGGCTTATATAACAGAAAAAACCGGGGATGCCCGTGATTATGCACATAGATTATCAGATGATCAGGAAACAAAAACCATTACTGTCATAGGTGGTGAGGGAACTTTCAATGAAGTTGTGGACGGAGTAAATATGGATGGAGATAATATTTCCCTCGCCTACATTCCCACAAACGCTGACAATGATGTGGCCCGTTCCTTCCGAAGGAAATATAACCTGAAAGCACAGTTGAAAAGACTTTTTAATGATTCGGATGAGGTACTTCTGGACTACGGAGTGTTAAACTGCTCTTCCATGAACAGAAGGTTTGCTGTCAGCTCCGGAATAGGACTTGATGCAGCCATCTTTCTTGATCTTTATGATGAAAAGTGCGCTTGTGAAAAGCAGAAGAAAAAGCTTGACCGTATTCAGAGATTTAACTATGTGAGAACGGTTATGAGGGAGCTTTTCAGAACAAAGCCCACAAAGGGGTATGTTATCCTGGATGGGAAAAAGCATGAATTTAACAACGTTTTGTTCATTTCCTGTCACGTTCATCCTTATGACGGCGGATACATGGTGTGCCCGGGTGCCAGTGGTAATGATGGCTGGCTTGATGTATGTATAGTCAGCACCAAGCAGAAGTGGCGCTGGTATATCATTCTGTTCTCAAGTATTTTCGGGCTTCATGTGACCCGTACCGGGGTTCATCTCTATCGCTGCAAGTCGGCAGAGATTCACATGACAGAGGCACTTCCCGCCCACGTGGACGGTGAGTCCATCGGAAAGCAGAAGGATTTTACACTGAACTGCATCCCGCAGAAGTTGAAGTTGAGGATTTAAAAAGAGCAGGCGAAAAATCGCCTGCTCTTTTTTGGTTTACAAATTTTCTATCAGCGCCACAGCCTGTGAACTGATGCCCTCACCTCTTCCGGTGAAGCCGAGATGCTCTTCTGTGGTGGCTTTTATGGAAACCTGATTTATATCAAGACCGAGGGCATCGGCAACATTCTTCCTCATTTCCGGAAGGAAGGTCATGAGCTTTGGTCTCTGAGCAATGATGGTGGAATCGATGTTTACAACTTTATATCCTTCTTTCTTCAGGATATTTCCAACTTCCTTCAAAAGCTTTATGGAATCTGCACCTTTATATGCAGGATCATTGTCAGGGAAATGCTGACCGATATCTCCCAATGCAGCAGCGCCTAAAAGAGCATCCATGATGGCGTGTACGATTACGTCCGCATCGCTGTGACCGTCAAGTCCAAGCTCGTAAGGCACTGTTACTCCGCCAAGGATAAGCTTTCTTCCGGGAACCAGTTTATGTACGTCATAGCCTGTACCTATTCTCATTTTTATCTCCATTCCGCCGCCTTTTTTATGTCGGCACTTCAGTAAAAAAATTTTCAGAATCGATCCGATGATGATCATGGATCATAAAACTATAGCAGGTTTTCGGTTCAGTTACCATTTACCAGGACTTCGATGGCCTTCTTCATCTGAAGGTCATCCTCCAGGGAAACCATGTACTCATCAGCTGTGCTGCCAAGCTGGATCTCGATGTCAGGAACTATACCTACCTTATGGATGTTGAGCCCTGATGGTATGTAGTAGTAATGGGTTGTGAACTCAACGGCAGAACCGTCGGCAAGTGTGGTCACTGTCTGAACTATTCCCTTACCGTAGGAGGTGGTGCCAATGACTTTTGCGACACCATAGTCATGAAGACAGCCTGAGAAAAGCTCTGCTGCAGAAGCTGAATTCTGGTTTTGCAAAATGATGATGGGGATGTTTATCTCGTGACCGTCGTTTGCGTACCACTCCTGTCCTTTTCCGTTTTTGTTTCTTGTATAGGCAA
The DNA here is from genome assembly GCF_000701645.1 of Oribacterium sp. FC2011. Lineage (NCBI taxonomy): Bacteria > Bacillati > Bacillota > Clostridia > Lachnospirales > Lachnospiraceae > Oribacterium > Oribacterium sp. FC2011. The sequence goes on along the minus strand of NZ_JNJM01000017.1, from coordinate 75,670 downwards.
AAAGAGTCTTACCCTGCTGGAATTCCTTGTTTCCTTCAGTGAAGGTTGTCAGGTTATCAGGAAGTATATAGTCAAGCAGCGATGAAGCAATCTCAATGTCTCCACCTGTATTGCCCCTAAGGTCAATGATAAGTGCTTTAACCTGATCTTCGTTGATAAGCTTGTCAAGGGCTGCCTTAGCCTGCTTTCCTTCTGTACTGTAGAAGTTTCCGAAGGACATATAGCCTATTTCATCTGCTGAAAGACCTTGGGTTCCGGAACCTGAAATGACAGAATCCGGGATGGATATGCCAAGTCGGGACAGAGTTCCGCTGGTTACCTTAGGAACTTCCACATCGCCTCTTGTGATACGCATGGAGACTTCCTGATCACCTCTCTTTACAACGCAATCGAGAGAGGTGCCCTTGTCACCCTGAATCATATTCTGGACCACATAGGAAAGGGACATGTCGGAAATGTCTATGCCGTTAACCTTGTAAAGTATATCTCCGATCTGCATTCCGGCATTTTCGGCAGGGCTTCCCGGATATACTTCGATAACGATACACTCATTGGTATCCTCCATCTGATGAACTATGGCACCTATTCCGTAATAGGTTCCGTTCTGTTTGGATTTCCGATCGTTCATCTCTTCCACACTATAGTAGTGTGCATAAGGATCCTCGTCTGTGAGTGAGGCAAGAAGACCTTTATAGATGTATGTTTCAGCTTTTCCTGGATCTTCAGGGAACAGATAATTCTGATCTATAAGAGTCTGGAGAATGCCAAGCTTTCTGGCAAGAGCCGCCATATCGATGGAACCGGTTACGACAGTTGAATTGCCGGTTTCGGCAGAGGCCGTTTCACTTGCGACAGTGGTTTCCAAAGCTGTACCTTTATCCCCTGACTTAAGTTCTGAAGCACTCGCCAGAGAAAGGTAAGCATTACCGGAACCTCTGTGATTAAGGTAATCATTGATAAAAGGCGGGATGCCGAAAAAATACACATAAAAAGTACTGCCTCCTATGGTGAACATGATAAAAAGTCCAAGCAGGAAGCCGTAAACAAAGTCGAAATTTCCAAATAAATGTCTTTTGGGTTTTTCGATTTTCTGCGTAGTTTCGTTTTGATTTTCTGGTTGATTATTTATATTATTATCGTTTTGCATAAAGGATATTATATGTTGCCCCGGACTTTTATACAAAGAAAATTTTTATAAATTCATTTTATGGAAAAATGGAATTAAAAGCTCCCACCTGCGTAGTCTCAAGTGGGAGCTGAATTATCACAGATAATTTTCCGGATTTACATAGGAACCATTTTTACGTATGCCAAAGTGCAGGTGTGGTCCGGTTGAGTATCCTGTTGATCCGACAGATCCGATGCTTTCGCCCTGGGACACTTCATCACCTTCGGAAACATTGAGGCTGGACATATGCATGTAAACAGTGTAAGTGCCGCTTCCATGGCTTATCATGACGTAATTTCCGGCACTTGCGGAATAGGTGGCAATGACCACCGTGCCTGCTGCTGAAGCGATGACATTGGAGCCGCTGGGAGCTGCGATGTCGATGCCCTTGTGGTTGGAGCTTGCGCCCTCTGTGGGAGATTCTCTGTCGCCGTAACCGCTGGAGATTCTTCCGCTGCTTGGAACCGGCCAGGTGAATCCGCCGGTCATGGTTCTTGATTTGTAATCTGATTTTGCACTGTCAGGATCCCTGCCTTCGGCTTCAGCCTTTCTTCTGGCCTCTTCTTCGGCTTTCTTGCGGGCCTCCTCTTCCTGACGTTCTATCTCCCGCTCCATGGCTTCGATATTGGCCTCCTGGGCACTGATATCCTCATAGAGGTCATCTATCTTGCTCTGCTGACTCGCAATCTCACTTTGGGCATTTGAGATCTTTTCCTTGTAGGCGGCCAGTTCCTGATTTTTCTGGTCAAGAAGAGCCTGGAGACTCTGCTGCTTTGCAACCTCCTGATTCTGCAGGTCCAAAAGCTGGGCATTTTCTGCCTGAAGCTGAGTCTGGGTGTCGCTTACAAGCTGGCGGGTGGACTCATATTCTGCAAGTTTATCCCTGTCATATTTCGTTATCCTGCTGATGTACTCTGCTTTATTAAGAAGGTCAGACCAGCTCTTTGCATTCAGGATCATATCAATGAAATTGGTATCACCCTTCTCATACATGAATTTGATGCGAAGTTTCATGCTGGCGTACTGGTCGGATTCTGACTGGGTGGCTTTTGCAAGCTGATCCTGTGTGAACTCAATATCCAGCTGTTTCTGTGTAATGTAATTGTTGATGGTTATAAGCTCATTGGTCACTTCGGCCATGTCCTGATCCAGAGCTTTGATATAAGCTGCAGTATCTGATTTTAATGATTCAAGATCTTTGATTTTTTCATTGACCTTTTTCTGCTCCGATTCCAATGTATCTATCTTTGCTTTATTCTCATCTATTTTCTGCTTTGAGTTGTTTATGGACTGCTTTTCTTTTTCTGCCGCAAGGTTAGGCACGGTGGTGAAACAGAGAGACAGTGCCAGGGCAAGTGGCAGCAGTTGTATTTTTTTAAAATAATTTTTTCTCATACCCTTAAGGACTTTCTTATGGTGAAAAATGAAACTATAAAGCCTACTCCCACGCCGAGACCCAGGGCGATGATTACCATCATAGGGAAGATCGTTGTGATAGGTATAGGTGCAAAAAGTGTGCTAATGCTTAAGAAGTGATCATTCACATATGTAACAGCCTTTTCATAAATAAAGTACATTCCTATCAAAGGAATGACTGATCCGACAAAACCGAGAACCACTCCTTCCACAAGGAAAGGCAGACGGATCATAAAGTTTGTGGCTCCGATCATTTTCATGATCTCATTTTCTCTTCTTCTGAATCGGGCAGCGACTGTGATTGTATTGGAAATAAGAAACACCGAAACTGCCAAAAGTATGCCTATAATGATGAGGCTAAGGGAGGAAATGATGTTGTTTACGGTACTCAGTCCCTTTACGGCTGCATTGGAATAGTTGACCTGCCTCACTGAATCAAAAGTGTACAACCAGTCAACTATGGCCTTTTGATCATCGATATCGTTAAGGAATAACTCGTAGCTCTGGGAGCCTGCCAGAGGATTGTCCTCGGCAAAAGCCTGAGCCAGAAGTTCGTTGTTGGCAAAATAATCCGACTTAAATTCAGCCCATGCATCTTCAGCAGAAGTATAATGTGCGCTTTTAACTTCTTCTCTTTCTATGATGGCCTGTCCCACAGACTGTACAGTTTCGGGAGATGCATCATCATTGAAAAAGACGGTGATACCTACTGTGGTTTCCGCATTTTGTGCCATGTTCTGAACATTGGAAACGATGGCAAAGAAAAGGCAAAAAAGAAAAATACAGGCGGCTATAGTTGCCGTTGAGGCCGCAGAAAAAAGGAAGTTGTGACCCATGTTTTTAAAACCGGAGCGGATGCAGTAGCCCCAGGCATTTGGTTTCATCATTTATGCATCCTCCTTTCCGATTTTATGATGCGGGCGGTGTGAGCCCTTCAGACCGCGGCGGGGCTTCTCAGTCGGGTTCGGTTTGATTTCAGGCATATAGTAGCCGGATTTTGAGGAAACAGAATGATCTTCAACAGAGTTGTCAGCGGGTTGTTCTGTTTCATTTGAGGAATCTGATGCCTTCCCGGCAGAAGGTCTGATTTCAGAATCCGGCTGTTTATCAGAAACATCAATGGCATCATCTGATGTATCCGGCTGTTTATCAGGAACATTAACTGTATCAGTTGATGTTTCAGGCTGGCTTTCAGCTGTCTCGGGTTCTGCCCAGTCCTCATCCCAATCGTCTTCCCAATTACAGCCTTCTTCAGGTTCTTCATAAGGCTCATCAAAATCATCCTCAGAAGTATCATCACTTGTTTCGAAGGCGTCTTCCTCGTAATCCTCTTCGGAAGACTTTTCGATGCTTTCTTTTGATCTGTCCCCAGGCTTCGGTTCACCTGCCTTTTCTGTATTACTGTCTAAACTTGTAGCAGTATTAATCCCAGCGTTTTCGGCTGCGACTGCGGAAACGCCGACTCTTATCTCAGTGGTTCCGGACTCCTCCGGTACAGTATCTGAAATAATCTCCCCCAGTGACATGCGGACAGTGCGCTTTTTCATACGATTAACCATTTCACGGTCATGGGTGATGACTATAACTGTTGTTCCCTGGGCATTTATACGTTCAAGAAGATGCATGATTTCCAGGGCATTTTCGTGGTCAAGATTTCCTGTCGGTTCATCGGCGATCAGAATCTCGGGGCGGTTTACAAGAGCTCTTGCAATGGCTGTACGCTGCTGCTCTCCGCCGCTAAGCTGTCTTGGATACGAACGGCTCTTGGAGCTTAGTCCGGTGAGTTCCATGATTCTTGAAACATTTTCTTCTATCTCAGCATTGGTCTTTCCGATGATAAGCTGGGCAAAGGCAATGTTTTCGTAAACCGAACGGTCTTCAAGGAGTCTGAAGTCCTGAAAAACCACTCCCAGGCGTCGGCGGTACTTAGGTATGTGGCGTCTGCGGAGATGTGTAAGGTCAGTGTCATTAACAACGATGTAACCCTCGTCGGGATCCAGTTCCTTGGTGAGGAGGCGGACTAATGTTGACTTGCCGGAACCGCTTCGTCCGACAATAAAGCAGAATTCGCCGTCTTGTATCCGGAGGTTAAAACTATTCAGTGCAGTGACACCGTTTTTATAAGTTTTGGTAACATTATTGAATTCTATCATTTAAATGGATTCTTTCTGTGGATTTTAAAGTGCAATTATATAATAAAAAAAAGCCGGCTAATGTGTAAACACTAATAACCGGCTTTTATCTTTTGATTTTCTTACTATTTTTTTTAATCAGTAGTTTATAGACTCCATATACTTCATGTATTTAACTACCATAAGTGCGATCTTAAATGTTATGGCATCGTCAAATACTCTCAGGTCAAGACCGGTGGAGCGCTGAAGCTTGTCCAGTCTGTAAACAAGAGTGTTTCTATGGATGTAAAGCTGTCTTGAAGTCTCTGAAACATTAAGATTGTTCTCAAAGAACTTATTGATGGTTGTGAGGGTTTCCTCGTCAAACTCATCAGGAGAAATGCTTGTAAAGATTTCCTTGATGAACATCTTGCAAAGAGGAAGCGGAAGCTGATAGATCAGACGTCCGATACCCAGACGGTTGTAGGCAATGATGTTTCTGTCTTCGTAGAAAATCTTGCCAACCTCAAGAGCCATCTTAGCTTCCTTGTATGACTTTGATACATCCTTGATCTCGTTAACAACGGTACCAAAGCTTACACGGGCCTGGATCATAGCCTCTGTCTCCAGCATGTCGAGGATGGTTTCTCCTACATGATAGATTTCTTCGGCAGATTCATTGGGCTTGACTTCCTTAACGACGATAACATTCTTCTCATCTACAGCAGTTACGAAGTCCTTTGTCTTTGTGGCGAAAAGAGTCTTTAATGCATCAAGGGCTCCTGAATCATTGGTACCCTTATCTGTTTCAATGATGTAAACCACGCGCTTTACGCCGATATCGATGTGGAGTTTCTTTGCGCGGTTATAAATGTCAACCAGAAGAAGGTTATCGAGAAGAAGATTCTTAACAAAGTTGTCCTTGTCGAACTTCTCTTTATATGCAACCAGAAGTGTCTGAATCTGGAAAGCTGCAAGCTTACCTACCATATATACATCATCTGTGTCGCCTTTTGCTATAAGAACATATTCAAGCTGGTGTTCATCAAATATCTTGAAGAACTGGTATCCTCCCACTGCCTGGCTGTCTGCCTGAGACTCTGCGAAGGAAGAGACCATAGCTTCTGTATACTGATCATCTGAGAAAGTTGAAGCAAGAATTTTGCCATCAATATCAGCGATAGCAATATCAACTCTTGTAATGCCTTTAAGTGAGTCAATCGTGCTCTGTAAGACCTGATTTGATATCATAGTAACTCCTATCTGAATGTAAAAATGTAGTATCATCCTCTACTACACATAATTACAATTATTTTACTAAAATCAACTTTCAAGTGCAAGATTTCCCGGAATATTTATTTTTTTCGTGGGGGAGGCCGCTGGTAACAGTTCAGCCGGGGCACAAGCAGGGCCGAGCGGTGGGCATCCATTTGAATGCGGGTCGCCTCGTCGGAAAAATTTAAGACAGACCCCCTAAGAACCACTAAGGCCCTCGCCAATGTCAGAGTTCTCTTTATGACAACATCTGACTTGGCGAGGGGGCTAAGGAAAAAGGAAACCAAGTGGTTCTAAGGGGGTCTGTCTTAATTTTTCTCGACTCGGCTCAACGCATTCAAATGGATGCCCACCGCTCGGCCCTTCATGTGCTCCGGCTGAACTGTTACCAGCTAAAAAAATAACCCCGGAACGATTTATGTTCCGGGGGAATGAAATCTTTTATGAAGGGATTGATCCAAATTAGTTTGTGATGGTCTTCTCTGTGTCCTTATCGAATACGTGGATCTTTGACTCATCAATAGCGAATGTAACATTAGATCCTGTACGAGCTGCTGTCTTAGGGTTAACTCTTGCTACCCATGAAGCATCTCCTAAATCGAAGTAAAGGAGTGTCTCAGCACCGAGCATCTCATAAACCTTGATCTCAGCCTGTAATGTCTGTCTCTGGTGAGCTTTTACGAAATCTTCTTCGTCATGGATGTGCTCAGGTCTGATACCGAGAGTAACAGTCTTTCCGATGTATCCGCCTTCCTTAAGCTTTGCAGCCTTGGCAGGACTGAGAGCGATTGTGTGACCTGCAAATGTAAGAGTTACCTCTCCGTTTGCCTCGCCGCACTCTGCGTCGATCATATTCATCTGAGGAGAACCGATGAATCCGGCAACGAACTTGTTGCAAGGTGTGTCATAAAGATTCTCAGGAGAATCAACCTGCTGAATGATACCATCCTTAAGAACAACGATTCTTGTTCCGAGAGTCATAGCCTCTGTCTGATCGTGTGTTACATAGATGATAGTTGTCTCAAGTGACTTGTGAAGCTTAGCAATCTCTACACGCATCTGTGCACGAAGCTTTGCGTCAAGGTTTGAAAGAGGCTCGTCCATAAGGAATACCTTAGGTCTACGAACGATTGCACGTCCCATAGCAACACGCTGTCTCTGTCCACCTGAAAGAGCCTTTGGCTTTCTGTCAAGAAGGTGCTCAAGGTCAAGGATTCTTGCTGCCTCATGTACCTTCTGATCGATCTCATCCTTAGGAACCTTACGAAGCTTAAGACCAAATGCCATGTTGTCATATACTGACATATGAGGATACAGAGCGTAGTTCTGGAATACCATTGCGATATCTCTGTCCTTAGGCTCTACATCATTCATTCTCTTGCCATCGATGAGGAGGTCACCGCTTGAGATATCCTCAAGACCTGCGATCATACGAAGTGTGGTTGACTTTCCACATCCTGAAGGACCTACGAAAATGATAAATTCCTGATCCTTTACATCAAGGTTGAACTTCTTAACGGCTTCAAAACCGTTTGAATATTTCTTGGTTACATCTTTAAGAACTACACTTGCCATAGTTTCATGTCTCCTTACTGAGTTAAATACGTTGGTTAACAAAGAGATTCAATCACTCGCTCTTTGTGACAATGTGTATGATACTCCAACGCATATTTAATCTCTACGGCACAGCTACCCAAAAAAAGCTGTGAATATTTAGACAAAGTGTCAGACAGGAAAACCGGTTTTGTTAATAAAGACAAAAAATCGAAGTTTTTGTTATCTTAATCTTGCCTTCTTTCAGCAATTTGCCTACAGAACGCTTGAAAGCAGCCTTTGACATGCCGAAATCCCGCTGAATTTCGTCAGGTTGTACAGTTTTGTCGGTGTATGGAACATGTCCTCCGAACTTTTCTGTCAATATCTTCAAAACCTCATCGGCATTTTGCTCATAAAAATAGCTCTTAATTTCGTCATTTTTAATAACGGTGGCGTCAGTATGCTTCTTTGTGTACATAGTTGCTGCAAGGCGCTGTGAGTGGTCCACATAAAGATATACTTCCACAGAGTCTCCTTTTTTTACCTCATATCTCATTTCGTGATATGGAAGCAGTACATCTCTTTCAAGGCCAATGTCTACAAATGCACCGATCTTGGTGACATCCTTAACCATAACCTTTGCTATCTCTCCCACTGCCACAAGCGGCTTCTGGGTGGTTGCTATAAGACGGTCTCTGGAATCCTTGTAAACAAATACCGATAATTCATCTCCTATTGTTTTTCCGTTGGGAACCTGCTTTTTCGGAAGAAGGACTGAGGCACCTTCATTGTCCTCAAGATAAACTCCGAAATCCTTTTCTCTTGCAATCTTAAGTGTTTGCATCTTTCCTAATTCGATCATAATAAAACCTTTCTATAAAGCATTATTGGCCGGTAAATATCGGCGCTGTTTAATTGATTGAAAATTTTCAAAACGTGTTGTAAATAAAAATGTCTTAACCGATAGCCGGTTAGATTAACATCTGCATGTCAGAGACATAAATAGTTGGGAAACTTACGGTAAGAAGGTTGATTTACAGAAATTCTATATTACAGAATACATCCCCTGTCTCTGAACGGAGACTTACTACTATTCCTCCGTCCGGGCTCTTTCCGTACATTGGGATCATGATGTCTCCGAGAACAGCTGCCTTTCGGTATTCTGCCCTTATACGGCCTGAAGTAAAGCTTTCCTTTCCTTCAGTTACGGCTGAAAGCACATCGTCAGCGATCTGAAGATACTGGGCATTGTTTACATGATGGTTGGTATCTATGTGATGTGGCTCGATCTTGATGGCAGGCGTCTCTATCATTTCCTCCGGTTCCTGAACCTTGCGGTCTCCCGCCGGAAGCTTAAGGACATCTTCAAGTGCACCAAAAGAACTGAGCATTTCGTCATCTATTTTGACCGGACGAAGTCTCTCTGTGTCGTAGCAGAACCAAATGCTGTTGGCCTTTAAAATATATTTACCGGCAGCATCCTTTATCCAGAAATTTCTGTGGCCAAGTACCCCTCTGAAAGCATGAGGGCTTGTACCTACAGTGATGGTCTCATACAATTTGGGCATTCTTTCTACGTAAATGTCCCAGTAGCTAAGAAGCCATGCTTTATGGAGTTCATTCAACCTGTCCAGTGTCAGTCCAATGTCAGCACTATGAAAAGTACTGCAGTCCTGAAGATAATTGACCAACGCAGTTATGGTAATATGCTGCGATCCCCCAACTTCCGAATATCTTACTCTCTCTTTTATTTCGTACATAAATGTCCTCTGAATCTAAAAAAGCAGGTTCTACGTTCCCGTAAAACCTGCCTGAAATGTATGGTTTATAGGTGTTACGTCATTAGATGTGGCTGTTATCTCGTCCAACAGCGATGCAAGTATATTAAACGCTATTTGAAATAAAATCAAGCAGAAAAATAGTCAGGAGTCGGTGGGCATCCATTTGGATGCCCACCGACTCCTGACGGACGGTTATAATTTATTACGCATTGAGCTCAGCCGGATCGATCTTGAAGCCCTCAAGCTTTGATGTACAGTGAGGACATCTTGTTGCCTCAATGCTGATCTCTGACTTGCAGTATGGACACTCCTTGGTCTTTGCTGGCTCTTCAGCAGAAGCTTCCTCTTCCTTGCGGAGCTTGTTGATGCCCTTTACAAAAAGAAATACAACAAAAGCCATGATAAGGAATGAAATAGCCTCTGTGATGAATTTACCGTAAGCAAAAACCGCACCTTCCTCTACTGCCTGAGAAAATACCTTTGTAGTCTGACCTGCAAGCGGTACGAACATATTGCTGAAATCCAGTTTTCCGGTAAATACGGAAAGCAGCGGCATAACCAGATAATCAACTATGCCCTTGACCAAAGAAGTAAATGCAGAACCGATGATCATACCTACAGCCAGGTCGATCATATTACCTTTGATCGCAAATTCCTTAAACTCTTTCATGAAACCCTTCATATTTTTTTACCCCCTCTGTTCAAAGATTAAATAATCCTAAAGAGTTATAAATTTTTAATACCACTATTTTACTCTTTCAGAATAGAAATAGCCATAAAAAAATGGACAAAAAAGAGAACGAATAAAGGCAATACTCGTTCTCTTTGTATTATTTGGTTATTTGTGTTTTGAGTGATCTGTTATTGAACTAAAGCTCCGTCGCTTCCAACATAATGAGTTCCAAGCTCATCGGAAACGTATGTATTCACATCCATGAATCCGTTGGCTCCAAGGTGATAACATTTACCATCGGACTCAAAAACCCATCTGTTGGTTACAGGGATACCGTTCTCAAGATATACCCATCCATAAGGCTGCCATAACTGCCATTTGTCTGCTGTGGCTGCCTGCTGATCGGGTGTCTGAGTTGAATTCTGTGAAGAGTTCTGGGTATCATTTTTCATTGCATCTGCTGGTGTAGCACCTGAAGCAGTGTTTGAACCGGATGAGCCTGATGTATTACCGTTAGGTGTAATTGCTGAAGAACCGGAACTGTTTGATGAAGCAAGTGACTTAAGAAAATCGCTGTCAACTTCAAGTGTATCAGATTCTGCATATGACTTTTCAGAGTCACCTTTATTTTTCTTTCCTGCAGTAATCTTAAAGGTGTATGATCCCGTACGGTTTATATTTTTGATGTAGCTTGTAAGCTCCAATTTGCCGGTGGTTGTGGATGCAGTTATGCTTCCGTTCTTTTTAGCTTCGCTTGTGCGGTTTTTGTCATCAACATATATGGTTATCGTACCTGAGGATTTGTCCTCAGCTTCTGTCCAGGTTGCGTAAACGTGCGTTTTTCCTTTGGAATCTTCCGAAGTATCCCAGGATGCATCGGATACAGAGTAGTCTTTTTCGTCTTCTTCATCGTCATCTTTCTTTGCAAACGCTGTGATTTCACCGAGATATGCGCTTACAGGTGATGAGGTTGCGAGAATTGCTGCCATCATTATAGCTGATAATCTTTTTAATTTCATTGTTTCCTCCATACTGGGTTCTACCCTCTGAAATCGCGAGACTGTAAACTATGTCCCTCTCAAGGATCCGCGTCTGTTGAACTGATTGAATCCCTTTTTTGAACCCATGATAATGATAATACAAGAAACGGATTTTTGAAAACCTTTATCAAAGATTTAATTAAAAAGTAGATAAATGTATAAAAAAGTTCAGCATAATGTAATCCACCGGGGACGGTTCTCTCCGAAGAGAACCGCCCCCGATGGATTTCCAGGTGGATAGATCAGTCTATTCGGTTTTTAGCAGCTCTTTATGGTTAGCTCTGTAATCAAGGAATTCTTTCAGTGTCATAGCTTCAAAATCACCATAATTCAGGCTTCCGGTTTCCTTGTTTATGATGGGATAAACGTTCACATCACAATATCTGCTGATCTCTTCAAGCTCCGGCTCTGAAAACGGATAATCTCCCGTGTAGCTGTAATCATTATATTCACGGTAGTCATCCTCCGCTTTTTTATTGCAAACTTCAAAGTCTATTGAGCTGTATCCGCTTTTTCTGCGGTTATAAAATCTTGAGGTGGATTTTTTGCGGTATTCTTCCATTTTATCAACTATAGCTTTGTATTCCGCCTTGTTTTCTGTAGGTATCATGAGGGTGAAGGAGACATTGGCATAATTTTCATTATAGTAGTCAGAATTATCCACGCCCAGGTCTTCAAGCTTTACGTCTGCCCTGTATTGGTAACATAGGTATTTTTCTGAGTAAAGGTTGTAAGGCAGATTACTGAGACCAAAGCCTTCGGTGAACCATCCCGCTTCTGCAAACGCCATGGTTCCGATACAAAAGGCAAGAAACATGGCAATAGGCTTAAGGGAAATCTTAATTGACCTTTTATAAATAAAAGATGCCACAATGTAGATAAAGAACAAAAGCAGGTATATGAATCCCAGTCCTTCGATGCTGTCTGATACTACCGTCCATGAAAGGTCCATAAGGATCAGAAGGAGGTAAACATTGATGATAAATGGGTATGAAAGGATATCATCGGACAACTGTTCGGCACGTTCTGCTTTTCTGTTTATAAAGTGATGCCTTAGAAGTATCACGGATAAAACTGCAAATACAGACATTGGCAGCAAATAAAGTGTCATGAAGCCGGTGTCACTGTATTCAGGTTCAAGAAGTGCCCCGATGTTTATAAAAAACATGGATATGGGGGATAACAGTGTGCCTATCTGGTTCACAAGGCTGTCTGATGGGATATTCCGGCCGGCAATCATGGAGTACATAAATGACATTACAGAGACGGATACTATTACGGGCAGAACTGTATATGCGCCTATCATAACCACGCCGTCAAATACTGAATTTGTAAGTGTATAGACAGCTGAGTGGAATAAGGTGAGGACAGCAATGGAAAAGGCGGAAAAAAGCTGCAGGGACACAAAGGTTCTCAGGAGTATGACGCTGCGGGCACGAAGGAGCCATACAAGGGTGGTTCCTGCAAAAAAGCAGCCGTAGGATAAAAGCCAGGTCAGAAACAGATTCGTAATGAGCTGCTCTTTTCGTGAAACCGGCAGTGAAAAATACATGTCGACACTGCTCTTTCTATGGATGTATGCAAACAGATATACAGGCATCGCCATGGTGAGCAGTATGGAGAGATCACAGCCGATGTTGGCGCTGGTTATAAAGACGTCTTTAGGGTATTCGGGATCGAAGCTTGTAAAAGGGATAAGCTGAAATCCTATGTATATCAGAATAAAAAACAGGAGTGATACCTTTCTGCTTTTTATCAGCCATTTGAAATAATTCTTATTCATAATAATCTCCGTTCCGGGGTATGGTTCCCGGTAAAAAGTTTTGTATCTTTAAAACAGCTTAGGCATTCGTTGGATCAATGCTTTTTATCAAGCTCATAGATGAATAGTTCTTCAAAGTTTATCGGAAGGATATTGAGAAGCATGGGGTTCATTTCCCGAAGTTTTGCTTCGACAGTTTCCATGTCTCCCCTGATCACAAGCTTGTATACCTGGCCTTCCTTTTCGAACTGGAGCACATCCAGATCCCTGAAGTCTTCCTTTGTGTGTTCATCTGTGAAAGCCAGCTGGTACTTGTTGATATTTTCCTTTGACTCCGCAAGGTCGCCGCCTCTCATTATGCTTCCGTTTTCAAGCATTGCGAAGCTGTCGCAGATGTCCTCCAGCTCCTTAAGGCTGTGTGAGGATATGACAACGGAAACCTCTTCATCCTCCAAAAGTCCGGTGAGAGCTTGTTTAAAATGAAGTCTGGCAAGAGGCTCCAGTCCGTCGTAGGCTTCGTCCAAAAGAAGAAGTTTGGGATGGATGGATAATGCAAAAAGCAGGGACACTCTCCGCTTCATTCCCTTTGAAAAGGTTGAAATGGAAGCTTTTGGGCTTAGCTCAAACATGTCGAGGTATTTAGTGAAGGCATCGGGATCAAAGTTGTACATGGACTCATAAAAAAGCTTCAGGCTTTCGATGGTGGAGCCTATGGGGAAATAAGCTTCATCACTGACAAAGGCGATTTTCTTTTTGGTTTCCATGTCGTGGTAAGTGCTTTTTTCATCCAGCATTATGCTGCCCGTTTCGGGTTCGTAGACTCCTGCTATGGAACGGAGCAATGTTGATTTTCCTGCCCCGTTTATGCCTACTAATCCCACGATGGATTTATCATTGACTGTAAGATTCAGATCTTTCAGTACCTCTTTCTTTCCGAAGTTTTTGGACAAATGTTCAATCTTAAGCATTGTGATCCTCCTCATAAAGTTTATCGATGGCTTTTAGGATCTCTTCTTTTGTTATGCCGCTGTTTTTAAGGGGTTTGAGCAGAGCTTCTATTTGGATGAGTCTGGAGTTTTCCGGATTGACCTCTGCGACATAAACACCTTTTTTAGGCAGGTTGTAAACGTATCCCTTTTGCTCCAACAGAGCATAGGCTTTGGCAACAGTATTGGGATTAATGCCGTTTTCCGTAGCCAGCTGCCGTACAGAGGGAAGTTTGTCGCCGGGATTCATTACACCAGCTTCTATAAAGCTTAGTATCTGAGCCTGTATTTGTTCAAAAATGGGCTCCTTGCTTTGAAGGTTCAATAAAAACATAGTTCACCTCTAAAACTGTATCACTTGTACCATCTGTATTAACTGTACTACTACTATTGAAATAAGTCAAGACCTTGAAAGCCGGAACCGGCGGATAATTGAATAAGACACGCAGAATAACGATAAAAGGCAATCTGCGTGTCTGAATAGACATACTAACGCCATGGAATCAAAAAAACCGATCCACATCATGTGAACCGGTTCTAGCAGCGCTACCAGGATTCGAACCTGGGAATGACGGAATCAGAATCCGTTGCCTTACCACTTGGCGACAGCGCTATATTAAATTGTTTTACTTGTAAGGCTACAAGAGCAGCGCTACCAGGATTCGAACCTGGGAATGACGGAATCAGAATCCGTTGCCTTACCACTTGGCGACAGCGCTAAAATAATTCGTCGCTTCAAGCGACTTGTATATACTACATGAAGGTGCAATTCTTGTCAACAGGATTTTAAAAAAGAAACCGGATTCTCATTAGAAATAAAAAAGAAAAAATGATTTTTGAAATGTTTGGCTTGATTTCGATATGTCTGACGGAACAAAGTTCATCGGAGGCGGTTCTCAACCCGAAAAAGTAATCCACCGGAGGCGGTTCTCACCGGCGAGAACCGTCCCCGGTGGATTTGGAGAACCATCCTTCCGGTGAAATACTGCCTCAAACTGGGATAGTTTGAGGCAACTAATTCAGGTATTGTGATATTTTTCAGTTTTTAGTAAATTCTTCAAATCCGTCTGTAAAGGTCTTTGTTCCGTCGGCGGAGATCCACATTACTTCTATCCTGCCCACTCTGTCGCTCTTTCCAAGCACGCTGGTGCCGTCGGAAACAGACTTTATAAGCTTCTTTCCGTCTTCGATGCTCATACTGAAAAGTGCAGTGGACAGCGCATCAGCCAATGCCGAATCATGAGTAAGGATTGTAACGCTTCGGTGGTAGGCTGCGGGATAAAGGGTATCGGGATCAATGATGTGATGATAACGCTTGCCGTCTACAACATAGTAGCGTTCGTAATCCCCGGAAGTAACCAGAGACATGCCATCCAGATAAGTCATGGCTGAATACTGGTCTCCTGTCTGGGAGTCACGGTAGGTGGGGTTTTCAACGGGACATACCCATTTATCTTTATTGTCCTTTAGTCCTATTGCCCGGAGATTTCCTCCGAGATTAAGCATGAAACTGTCTGATCCTGCTGACTCAATGAGCCTTGCGGCGTCTTCTGTGGCGTAGCCCTTTGCTATGCCGCCTACATCGAGACTCATTTCAGGATCCTGAAGGTAGATGGTTCCTTCTGCTTCATCGATGATGATGTCATTTATGTCAGTATGTTTGACCGCTTCTTTCAATGCATTCTCGTCCGGCAGCTCGCCCTTTTCAGGATTTGCCATACCTATCTCACGCTTTTCGTGCCAGAGCCTCAAAACTGCGCCATAGGCTATGTTTACTTTGCCGTTGGTGAGGGAGTAAATATCCTTGCCCCATTTCACAAGCTCTATGAGTTTTTCATCAACCTTTACCGGCTGTATGCCTGCGTTGTCATTGACGGTCTTAAGGTTATTTATGCCATCGTAGTCATTGTAAATATCAAAAAGCTGATGCTCCTTCAGAAGAAGCTCGTGGGAAGCATTATAACGCTCCTTGAAGGTTTCCTCGTTTGCTTCATAACCGATCTCCATGGATATGGTATCAAACACATCAAGAAACTGAGCGGTAAAGCGCTCCTTCTTTTCAGGTGCAGCAACAGGAACGGAAGCGCAGCCTGTTGAGAATGTAATTACAGCTGCCGAAAACACAGCAACTGCGTTTCTGAAATTGTTGTTAAATAATGATAATTTCAAATCTTGCCTCTTTTTTTTGATTGATTATTTGGAGGTAACGCTTCACTCGTGACATGCGTAGGACAGAGCTGACAGACAGGTTCTGGACCATGGTATGCATCAAATGAACAATTACATTCGGTGATTATATCACAGGATATTGAAATTTCTCAAAAAAGCGTGTGAAAACCTGAATATTTCATACCCTGACTCTCAGGTCATGGGTAATTGACATTTGACTTTGCTGTTTTGGTGTATTATATTTTTTAGGTATGATTTTTTGGAGATGTACCCAAGAGGCCGAAGGGGGCGCACTCGAAATGCGCTAGGTCGGAAACGGCGCCAGGGTTCAAATCCCTGCATCTCCGCTAAAAAACCGTCGGGAAGTGTGTCCCGGCGGTTTTTTATGGTCAGCTCATTCCATTTGCTTTATTTTCGGCAAGATTTTTCTTAATTGCCTCTATTTTTTCATCCGGAATCATATTAAACGGTGCACGGCAAAGACCTACATCATAACCCATAAGTCTTACTGCAGTCTTTACAACAGTATTTGGATTGGCTCCTGCAAAATTCTCTCTGAATGGTGCAATGGCGTCCTGATACTTTTTAGCCTCATCCCAGTTTCCTGCCACATACTCATTATAGATCATTGCCATATTATGAGGATAAGCATTGGCACAACCTGAGATTCCACCTGTTCCACCTGCCTTAAGTGTCCAGAGAATCAGCTGGTCATTACCCGAGAGAACAGCAAATTTACCATCCTTTCTTGATTTTCCTGCATCAATATATCCAAGGATATTTTTGAAATCTCCACCGGAATCCTTGGCACCGACAATATTATCAACCTGTGCAAGCTTTCCTACTGTTTTAGGATCAATCCTGTTACCTGTACGGGCAGGAATATTATAAAGAACTATAGGCATCTCAGGAACAGCTGCTGCAACTGTCTCATAATGTCTCTGTATCTCATCCTGTGAGGCCGCAGCAAAGGATGGAGTGATGATAGAAAGAACATCTGCGCCGCAAGCCTCAGCCATCTTGGACTGTTCGATAGTTTCCTTTGTGGAAACGCATCCTGTTCCGGCATAAACAGGAACTCTACCATTCACATGCTTAACAACTGTTGAAAGGACAAGTTCCTTTTCCTTTCCGTTCAGGATATATCCCTCACCATTTGTTCCGAAACAGAATATCGCATGTATTCCTGCTTCTATCATTCTATCGCACTGTTCTTTAAGAACATCAACATTGATGGATTCATCCTCTCTCATAGGAGTGATGATTGGTACAATGATGCCTTTGATATCTACCTGTTTCATTATAATTCTCCTTTTATTAATATATGTATATCTTGTGCTCTGATAGCTACAGTTTAACATTACAAACGGACGATTTCTCTGTTTGAGTCTCGTCCGTTTGTTTCATATAGTTACATTATTTATTTTTATATATTTTAACGCTTTATTTTGTTTCATTAAGAAACACTTTGGACTATTTATATTTTCATCAGTACTCCATCAGATATTGCTTCCGGACTTTTTTCATCGCCTTGCTTTAATATCTGACAGAGCTCCAAAATCAGATTTTCTTTACCAAATCCTCCTGATTTTGAAATACAATATATATCTTTGCCGAGATAACTAAATTTAAATGCTACAACTCCTGCAATGAGCTCTGTAATAGGTCTTAAGGAGTATACTGACAACGCCTCCATAGCCCCAAGCAACGTGTCTCCTCCTGTAAGCATAAACATGGCATCAGATTCAACATCTATTACTTCCTTGACTATTCTTCCCAGGTTCCCTGATACTATGCTGCGATCATCCGGATTTATTTTTTCTCCTGAAGCATTATGTGTATATTTACTATTCACGTCCAGTATTATATTTCCCTCTTCCTGCATGACAGAAACCCAGTATTTAATTTTTTCTTCCGCATCAGCAGTGGTTGACCATTTTTCATCAAGCATCATGGTGCTGTTTAATCTTATACGCATAACTCCGGCTTCTTCTGCAACATCAAGTTGCCTTACTGTTACCGGATTAACACTTCCACATACCACAAACAGTTTTTCAGGAAACACAGGTAAACTCCCCTTACTTCCCCCTATATGGAGCATCTCTGCAAGAGCATCTGCAAAACCTGCACACCCTGCACATGTAACAAGTTCGTGATCTGCATTAAGTTTATATGCTATATCCAACAGATCCTTATCTGTTTCCGCATCATATATGTATATGCCATTATGCTTATCTTCTCCCACAACATCGTCTTTTGAAATCAACATAACATTAACATCTGAACTGTTTTTTATCAGCTCAGGTATATTGGAAGTCAGAACCGGATCAAAGGGATCTTCTCCAAACACACTTCTTGCAACAGGCACTCCATCGACATATTGTATTCCGTTATTTGTTGTTCTTCCCATATCAGGATATGCCGGAACAAAGTGTACTCTTCCACCGCTTCTGTCACACAAAGCCGTAAGCTCCGCTCCGATATTTCCTCTTAGAACCGAATCCGTTTTTTTATATATAAACGGTATATTTTGCTTTAATGCTCTATCAACTATCTGATATACAACCTTGTAGGCCTCATCTGCACTAACATGTCTTGTCTCGGAGTCTATTACAACAACATTCACATCAGGAGACAGCTTTTCATATTCTACATCCTTTTCGGTATGTACCTCTACCACTGCCCCTCGTTTGGCAAATTGAATGCTTGTATCAAGTGCGCCTGTAAAGTCATCCGCAATAATCAAAAGTTTTACCATAGCGCATCCACCTTACTGTATTTTATGCCTTAAGCATTCATAATTATTTTCTGTTCCTGATTATTGAATACTCCCTCTTTTTTACCTCTGATGACTCTGTATGAAATAAATACCGTTCCTGCTATAAGTCCGATTATATCTGAGGCTCCTGATGGAAGAATAAACAAAAATGCTATCACTGCAAATACGGTTCTCTCCCATAATTTCAGATCTCCGAACATATAGCTGGATACACATCCGGCCAGACAGAATGTAGCAAACGCAAGCATAGATGCAGATTGAATGATTTCAATCAGTGTACCGTCAAGAAGTAATGCAGGTCTGTATACAAACATAAATGGAACTATAAATCCGGTTATAGCAAAGGCAAATGCTTTCCATCCGGTTTTCCATGCCGATCCTCCCGCAATACCGGCTGCTGTAAATGATGCAAGACATACCGGAGGTGTTATCTGAGCCACAACGCCAAAATAGAATATAAACATATTAGATGTAAGTGCAGATATTCCCAGTCCCTGAATAGCAGATATAAAAAGTGTATTTGCAATCAGATATGCTGCTACGGTAGGAAGAGCCATTCCCAAAATGATGCAGCCAAGAGCTGCCACTATAAGAGCAATAAACAAAGAGTTATTACCGGTTTTATCAATTATCTTTGCAATCTTAACTGCAATACCCGAACGAACAACAATACCTATCATGATACCGCAGGATGCAGTAGGAATTGCGATATTGGCAGCCTGACGTATACCATCGAGTACTGTATAAAGAAACTTCTTTGGAGACATTCTTGTTTCCGGGGAAATAAAGCTTATCACAATGGCAAGTACCGAACAGATTATACCGGCTCTTGGAAGTGACATACCTCTTACTATCATGAATACAAGTATAATTATAGGAAGAAGCCTGTATACTCTTGGTAAAATCGGCTTACCTGTATAATGAACATTAGGATTCTTTCCAATGTGTCTCTTTCTGGCAATAAGGTGTACTACCATGAGTGCTGCAACAAAATAAGCAATAGCAGGTATAATTGCTGCCGCTGCAATCTTAACATACTGTATTCCTATGATCTCAGCCATTACGAAAGCTCCTGCACCCATAATAGGCGGCATTATCTGTCCGCCTGTCGATGCAACAGACTCTACTGCTCCTGCTTCTTCAGGTGAATATCCGGTCTTCTTCATCAGAGGAATAGTGAAAACGCCGGTGCCTGTAACATTGGCAACTGCAGAACCCGAAATCATACCCATGAGTCCTGATGATATAACTGCTGCCTTTGCAGGTCCACCTACTGTTTTATCCGATAAGGACAGACCTGCATCCGTAAGCACCGAACCGCCTCCACAATTGGCAAAAAAGCAGCCAAACATAAGGAAATAGAACAATGTATTTAAGGATGTGCCGAGAGGAGAACCAAATATTCCATTTTCTCCAAGCGATAACGTTTCAACAAATCTTGAATAACTGATGCCTGCATAATGAAATATTCCCGGTACAAACTGTCCGAACCACGCATAAGCCATAAAGAAAGCAATTACCCAGAAAAGTGATAAAGAAACTACTCTTCTTACAGCCTCCATACATTCAATGATGAGTATAGTACCTGCAAGTACATCATCAAAATTCATCTTATCCACAGAATACAGTCTGTAGTTAAGTGTTTCTGCATGTGAAGCATAATAGTAAAATACATAAACAGCACCCGCAAGAAGCAGCGAATCATATATCCACCACAGTTTATTGTGACTCTTGGATTTTTCCTGCATAGGATTCATCAACCATACTATCACAAGTGCAAGACACATATGTAATGGCAGCTGAAGCCATGGATCCAACGGTTTAACCAGCTTGATGTATAACTGAAATAAAACCCAAAAAACCGAAAGCCCGATGATTATAACTTTGCGCCACATAGGTGCAGCATTCATTATCTTGGCTATCTTTGTTTCATCACCATCTTCCTTTGCAAGCTTTCTGCCAATCTCATCTGCCTTTGACAGCTTTGGATGAGACATCGTTTCCTGAGCGTTTTCGCTTTTGATTTCTTCGCTCATGATTTTTCCCTCCGATTTAATATACCTGACATTTGATAACTACATAACCATTAAAAAACTCCGGAACCAGACTCCTCCCGAAAAAAGGATTCCGGCTCCAGAGTTCTCTCTAATTACAATTCTTTTCAAGAACTTAGATGGATAAATAGTGGTTCTTAAGCCAACATAAGTGTTTACTTGATGTATCCCATCTCCTTGTAATACTTTTCAGCACCCGGGTGAAGAGGACATCCACCAATCTTCTGAGATTCCCAAGCTGTTGCCGGATCCCATCCTGAAAGTGATGCATACTCATTTACAAGCGCATCTCTGTTTTCTGACAGACACTTAGTAATGGCATATACAACGTCCTCTGAAAGATTTTCATTTGCAAACAAGCAATCCGGAGAACCCGGAAGAACAAGTTCTGAATCCTGACCCTTAAATGAGTTAGCAGGAATTGTGATCTTGTCATAGCCTTTTTCATTTACAAACCAGTTTACAAGGTCATCACCCCATTGAAGGAATGTTACATCACATGTAGTTGCAATCTGTGCCATAGTTGATGATGCTGATGATGTGTGGTCAATATAGAAATCAATCTGTCCATCAGCAAGAGCCTCTGCATTTTGGTCACCGCCCTGATTGGTGATGCTACCACCCCAGCTCTTTAAATCATCTTCCGTAACACCAAAGTACTCAAGAAGAAGATATGCACCCTCTGCGTCCATTGATCCCTTTGCTGAACATCCGATTCTAAGTGGGAGTTTCTTTTCAAAAACTTCCTCTATTGTGGATACACCGTTTTCCTCAAGGAACTTATTGGAGATACAGTTGATATATGCAACCTGTGTAAGTCCACCTATAACTGCTGCATAGCCGCCGGTCGGCTCACGATCAAGTGTTCCTGTATCCATAGCCCACTTTGCAGGAGCACCATTTACAAAAGAAAGATCTACACCATTCTCTTTAAAAATATACGGTGCACCCATGCCTCCCGGATATGATGGATCTACATTTACAGCTTGAAATCCGCCTTTTTCTTCCAAAACCTTAGACATGGCAACAATCATGTTATATGATCCGGATCCAACCTTATCGGACCAGAAATTCAATGTTGTTCCACTCATATCTGCTATGCCATCTGTTCCCGCAGCGTCAGCCGAACTATCCGCAGCCTCTGTTGATGTTGCTTCCGCTGCTGCAGAGGCTGCTGCAGTTGTAGCTTCAGCTGTTTTGCCTGCATCTGAGCTTCCGCATGCTGCCAAACCTGTAACCATAGACAGTGCCAAAACACCAGCCATCAGTTTAGAAATCATTTTTTTCCTCATTACAATACCTCCCATTTTGATGGTGTTAAAAATTTAAACGTCACCTACTAATCATACTTACGATGCGTTCAATTACTGTATGATTCATATCTCATGTAATCATACTACTCATAAAAAATCTTTCTTTCAATTGATTTTTATGCAAAATGCTGTTTAAATATTAAACATAAACATATTTTTTATATTTGGCAATACTAATTGGGCGTTATTTGAATATTGTGTTGTATTTATTGCACAATTTATCCATATTATTCAAAGCCCATGTCAGGAGGCACTATGAACGATAAAATCCGGATTTTGGGTATAGCTCCATACAACGGAATGAAAACTCAGATGATCAAGGCAGCCGAAGATTATAAAGACCGAATAGATTTAGTTGTCTTAGAAGGAGACTTGCAGGAAGGTGTTTCTGCAGCAAGAAATAACTTTCACGGTGATTTTGATGTGATCATATCCCGTGGCGGAACCGCAAGGATGATTCGTGATCAAGTTTCTGTTCCGGTAGTTGAGATAGACCTCACAGATTATGACATACTTAGGGCAATGAGACTTGCAGAAAATATCTCTACAGACATAGCAGTAGTTGGATTTCCCAACATAACAGAAGCCATACAGGGCATTTCCACACTTCTCAGTAAAAAATTGCGGATTTTTACCATTGAGAGCGCCGATAAATTGGACAATACCATGCAACACATTCACGACCAGGGCTACAAAATAGTTCTTTGTGATGCATCGTCTGCAACCATAGCCAAAAGACACAGCTTGAACTGTGTACTCCTTACTTCCGGACAGAGCGGCATACGCAAAGCCTATACCAACGCTATACATCTGGTAGAATCCATGCAGAAGTTACGCTCCGAAAATGCTTTTCTCCGTCAGGTGATTGACAGACAGGCCAATGATACGGTCATCTTCGACAATAAGGAAAATATTATATTTTCAAACATGAAATTCGAAAAAAGGGATGAACTACAGAATCTATTAAAAAAAGAGATATCATCCGTACCTTCAAATAAGTCCTGCCGTATAATAAAACATCACAACAAAAACCTATATCATATCAAAGCCTTAAAGCTTAATTCAGATACCGGTACCTACACAGTATTTTATGTAGAGCGAAGTCGTGCACCGTTTTTGAGTGGACGTTCGGGCATAAAATATTTTACGCAGGCTGAAGCACATGAGGCCTTTTACAACAGCTTCTTTGTCAGCATCAGTGATATCCTTGGTAATGATGAGGATTTTGCAAGGGCGGCAAGATTTAAACGTCCGGTAATGCTTTTTGGTGAGGATGGTACAGGAAAAGAATCGGCAGCAAACATGATTTACAATAAAAGTTCAAATGGGAATAAACCTTTTATTGTTATCAATTGCGAGTTACTTAACGATAAATCCATGGAATTTTTACAGAGTAATCAGCATTCACCTTTTGCGGATTCTGACAATACTATATATATTTCCGGGATAAGCAGCATGAATCATAATCCGCTGCAGCTTTTATCTGTAATTATGGATATGGAGGTTTGTCTTAGAAATCATGTGATATTGTCTTTTCCTACAAATGGTTCATCAATTCCTAAATTTGCAGAAACCTTTACCAACAAGTTGGGCTGTACGGTACTTAACCTCTCATCTCTTCGATCCATAAGCTGTCAATTACCGAAGCTCATCAATTTATTTCTAAGTCAGTTCATGCAATTCAGTGAAACCGATATCCTGGGAATGGAGGATGAAGGTATAAAGCTCATGATGGATTTTAACTGGCCACATAATTACGCTCAATTCCGTCGTATCATGGAAGAACTTGTTAGTATCACCGATCAGTCACTTATAAGAACCGAGGACGTATCAAAAGTTCTGGAAAGAGAAAAACTTACACCTGTTACCAGCTCCGGCATAAATGGCTCAGAGGTATTTGATATGAACAGGACCCTGGATGAAATGAATGCGGAAATCGTACGCAGAGTTCTTAAACAATGTGACGGCAACCAGACTCTTGCTGCAAAACGTTTGGGCGTATCACGCACCACAGTATGGAGATATGCTAAAATATAATAACTATAAAACCTCTCAAGTCATCAGGTTAATGATGCTTTGAGAGGTTTTAATCTGTTCTATACTTAAGTCCTGATCCTAAAACATGCCCTTAGAATAAACTATCATACCTTATTACAATCGACCGGAAGCTTAAGTATTATCTTTGTAAAGCTTTGCTGCTTCGTTGTGTGTGATATGGCTTTATGTCCATCGTGAGGGAATGCTGCCCAAAACATCCCCTTGTTTATCAATATCTTATTCTCGAAGGTTCCACTATATCTTGCTGCATCTTTTTCATCGTCATAAGGTATGACTTCTGTCAGATCTTTAATTTCTTTCCAGGCTATTTCCTCGGAACCATCTATGAGAATCTGTACGTCTATATATTTTTTATGTGCCTCAAAGGTTCCCTCTGTAAATGCTTTGGTTACTCCCTTTTGTACCTTAAAGAATCCACCCTCAAAATTATAGGTTCCTTCTTCAAGTTCGCCTTTTGACTGCAAAACCTTGATTGCATCAAGACCACATTTCAAATTTGGAAGCATTGCCTCATAAAAGCCTATGTGTTCAAAACTATCGACAATCATGTTATTATGCCTTATTTGCCTTTCTGTAGGAAGCCATCTGTAATGCTGCATCTACAGCATTTACAAGTGAAAGTTCATTGGCTCCGCCATTACCTGCATGTCCGAAGCCTGTGCCATGATCAACTGATACACGAACTATAGGAAGGCCGAGAGTCATATTGATTCCGGCAACAGCCTCCCAATGATGCTCATCCTTGTTATAAACAAATCCCTTAACCTTAAGTGGAATATGTCCCTGATCATGGTACATAACAACTACGATATCGTACCATCCTCCAAGTGCCTTGGAGAATACAGTATCAGGTGGTGTAGGCTTCTTTTCAGGGATGTTTATCCCCTCTTTCAGTGCCTCATCGATAGCCGGCTGAATCTCCTCAATCTCTTCTCTTCCGAACATACCGTCCTCACCACAATGCGGATTGAGACCTGCAACACCGATTTTAGGCTCAGCAATACCGAGCGCCTTGCAGGCTTCGTTAGCCATGTGAATGCAGTCAAGAACTCTATCCTTCTTGACACGATCACATGCCTCACGTAAAGATACATGAGTTGAAACATGAACTACTCTGAGATCCTCATGCCCAAGCATCATTGCGTACTTCTTTGTATTTGTATAATCAGCGTAAATCTCTGTATGACCTGAATAATGATGTCCGGCCATATTGATGGCTTCCTTAGACAGTGCGTTGGTCACTGTTGCATCAACCTTATCTGCCATAGCAAGTTTGATAACATATACAACGTACTGGAATGCTGCCTCTCCACCCAGTTCACAGGCTCCGACATGGAATGGCTGAGGACCGTCAGGATCATCAAGTGTATCCGGAATCTTGTCATCAGGAACCAGGTTAAGATCAATAAGGTCAATAGTTCCATATTCGTATTTACCTTCTTCTGGTTCTTTAACTATATTTAACTTAAGATCAATACCATCAACTTTTTTGGCAACCTTTAGTGCATACTCCATAGATGTCTTATCACCAACGATGAGAGGTTTACAACGATCATAAAGAGTTTTATCATTCAAAGCCTTTACGGAAATTTCAGGACCATTTCCAAATGGATCTCCCATAGAAATACCAACTATCGGTCTAATGTCTGCCATAGCATCCTCCTAAATCTTCAACTCTGTCATACACATATCTTTAAATTCTGATCATACGTGCTAACAATTAATAATTTCACTGTTGTTATAATAACAAAGTAGTTTTGGCAATTAAATATTTTAAACGTTGCAAAGTGTCCATATATGGAACATTTTACTTTGTGCCTTTGATTTCATGAAGCATTTTGAAACACATTCCGCAGCATATACTGCCATGTATTTTCTCCGCAAAAAAACTCCGGTAAGATATTTATTCTCACCGGAGCACATATATTGTTTAACTATATTACTTCATCGGGAAGATGATCACTGCTCCCGCACACAAGAATATAAGTCTTATGATATACATAGGAACCGTAAACTTCCAGAATTCTTTCATAGAGTATTTACCCATACCAAAGATCAGAGCAGGAAGTCCATCGATAGGCATATAGTGTCCCTGCCATCCTGCACATGTTACTGCTGCAGCGGCTGCAATAGGGTTGAGATTCAAAGCCATACATGTTGCAACAGCAATAGGAGCAAAGATATATACAGAACCCATATTTGAACCGGTAACACAAGCTGCTGTAGATGTAAGAGCTGCAAACAGGAAAATAACGATAAACGGATTTGCGTTTGTTCCCAATGCTGCTGCCACAGCATCACCAACCATTGCTGTAAATCCTGTATTGGCAAGAGCATCTGCTACACCGACTACTCCGGCCATCATTATCATTACCGGTGCAAAATAATTCTCGCGGAACTCCTTAAATGATATTACCTTGGTGAGGATAAGAATAAATCCGAATAATCCTGGAATAGCAAGTGCTATATTTCCGAGCTGATTCATCAGCATCATACAAACTACAGATGCGCCAAATGCAAATATTGTTACATTTTCCTGCCATGGTGTAAGTGCATTCTCACTATCAAGTCCGTCTGCATTTTTCTTTTGATCTACTGTCGGCTCCTGGATAGGATGATCAGGAAGCAGCTTATACGCCATGAGAGCCCATACCAGGAATCCAAGTGAAAGACAAAAATTCACAAGAGAGAATTTTGCCATAGACATACCTGCTGTCCAGCCGGCAGACTCAAGAACTGTTGTTGCAACACCAAAGTAAAGTGCTACATTAAAAGGAATAAGTGGATGATTGGTTGCAAATCCAAGTGGCATCATAAGCTTGGATGTAGGCAACTGCTTCTGATATGGAATAGCTGTAATAAGTGATAATATCAGTACGTAATAACCTGTGGATCCGCCACCTGCAAGTGCTGCACCTGCCATGACAATGATTATCAAAAGTGCATAACTTTTATAACCGCCTTTAGTTACCAGACTTATCATGGTTTCCTTGAGTTTACCCATAAACCTTGTTTTCTGCAGGGCTGCCATGACTGCCATAAATCCTGCTATCATAACTACAGAGTTGTTAGTAAAACCGCCAAATGCTGTTTTAATATCAGCAAGTCCGAGAACTACCAGCAGAAAATCCGCAAGAAGTGGAGGTGCACCGAACGGTAGTACATCAAACATTATCAATACAATCATCAATACCAGCACAGCCAGTGCCAAAATCATTTGTGTTGTCATAATTAAATCCCCTTTCAAACACGCATATATTTATTTTTTGCCAGCGCCACAAAACTTTATGGTGTTATTATCTACTCATGAACATGTAACTACATTACAAAAAAAATCCATTCTGGTTTCTATTTGAAACAGTAGTTAATGTATACAAAATCATGCCTCATAATCGTAACAATATGAAACATTGCTCGCTTTTTCGGGGCAACAATTATCAAATTCGCATATTATGCACCACATTTTCAATAGTTTTATATACAAAAAAGCTCCCTATATGAGAACTTTTCCCAAAAGGAGCTTTTGACTGTTATAGTTTATAATATTCAATGATTCAAAAATTAATTTACTTTTCTCTGCCTATATATCTCCATAATGTAGTTCTGCTTATACCAAGCTGCCTTGCTGTTTTACTCTGATTTCCTTTATTATCCTCCAGAACATGTTTTATGATACTTTTATTAATCTGCTCAAGTGTCATATTGGGCAAAGGCTGATTTGTACCATTATTAAACACGGATGCATATACGTTTGATGCCTGTTCTTCTTCCAAAAGATCCATTATTGTTTCTGCTCTGATATACGGAGTATCTGTTTGGGCTGCAGCTTCCATAAGTACATGTTGAAACTGCTTATAATTCTGAGGCCACTGATAATTTTCTATTATTTCAGTTGCTCCGGGCTCAAGCCCGACAATCTGCTTTCCCATGTCTGCATTAAGCCTACTGAGATATAAGCTTGCAAGAAGCGGAAGTTCTTCTCTACGTTGTCTGAGAGGAGGCAAACCTATCCGAACACAATACAGTTTACGGCTATAGTCACTTACCCTCTCCTTTGCTTCATTTTCTATATTATCGGAGGCAGAAAAAATGAGTCTGTTTCTCCTTTGGAGGTTCGTATCAAGGATGGAAGACAAGAGCCTCCTGTGCTTATCCTCCGGTATCCTTCCTATATTCATAAAGTAAATCGTATTTTCATTGTCATTAAACGGAGAGTTATAGTGATTGAGCAGATACTCCCAGCCTCTGTCATCCATGATACTGCAATCAATTGTGATGAGCGGATGATCTGACATCGTGCTCTTCATATATATGTAATATGCTATAAGATCTTTACCGGTTCCTGTCTCTGCCTGTATCATAACCGAGTACCTTGCAGAACTGATTTCATCTATCCTGTTTCCAAGAAGCCCCATAGCTCCGGCTATACTGTAAAAGCTGTTATAATACTTCTCTTCAGCCTCTTCTCTGTTCATGAACCTAATACCATATTTACCTGTGGTAAGAGGTATCTTGGAGGCGGTGAAATAAAATGTGATATATTTTTTTTCATTATATACAGCCGTTTGGGTAGTCACTGAATAAAGCAACTTATCCATACTTCTAAAGAACTTACGGTCTCCTGACTCTATAACCGTTTTTATCTCCTTACGAAGCATCTCTATTACTTCAGCATTTTTTTCTTCTTCATCGGTCCATGTTGACAAAAAAACTGTTCCATCCTCGGCCATTACTATCGTAGAGGAACCATTATGACTCATTATTCCTCTTAAGAAATGATTTTCTTCCCTTATCGCCGCATAACTTCTGCAGATATTGATAGCCTGACTTATAGCTGACAAGATACTTTCGTTTCCTGATGTTATGAGTATAGAGTTCATATCCATGCGTCTTGCAATATTCTGTGTGACCATATCACAAATGACCATACTTATACCTTGCTGCTTTAACTGTTCCAAGGTGGAAACAACTTCCTCCTCATCATGTATAGTTACAATCTTAGTACGATTTTTCATTAGATCACATAAAGTATGAGCTGTCTCTGTTATATTTTTAAACCCTACAATTGCATATTCTGCTTCATAGTTGTCAGCAAGCCTCATGGCTCTCAGAACATCATACACAGACAGTGAAATTTCAACTACCGGAGTATTTGTTATCTCTGATATAAGTCTTGAGGTTCCTCCTCGTGATATTATGACATCATACTGATCATGCGAATGCTCCTTTACCACATTGACACCATCCTCAAGATTTCCGGTATAAGCATCCAATTGAATATTATCAATAGTATCTGCCAGAGTTTCCATAGATTTTCTCATAGCCTCATATGGTGCAACTCCAAGAATCCTATACTTCATATATACTTACCTCCATAAAGGTATTATCCATCAGAATATGTGCATTTTGTAACACTAAAAAAGTGTATCATTTTTAGTGCAAATTTGAAACACTTTATTCTTTTCCGGGATTTTATGTGTTTTAGATAAAATAAAATATCCCAAAGGCACAACAACCTCCGGGATATTCATAAGGATAAAATATAATGGATAAGGATCACAATCTCATCAATGAGCGCCTACAGCCCCTGATGTCGGATTATATATGCTGGCTCCCCGCTTACCTATAACATCGGCTTCACTAAGTGTAAGCCACTTAACTCCGCGACGAGTCTGATAGGCATATGCAACATGAAGCATACCATCCTGAGCCTGCATTATATACGGATATTCATACTGCATATTTCCTCCACGATTCTCCTCACCAACATAGCCTTCTCCTCTCTCAACATTTCGGATAAGTGGCCATGTTTCACCATTATCCTCAGACAGTGCGATGGTTATAGGACATCTGAGTCCCGGCCATGCGCCCATGTTGGTATACGATTTCGGTGCACTTGAATGATTGTAGCAAATACATAATCTTCCACTTTTCAGTTTAATCGCAGA
The DNA here is from genome assembly GCF_000701645.1 of Oribacterium sp. FC2011. Classification (NCBI taxonomy): domain Bacteria; kingdom Bacillati; phylum Bacillota; class Clostridia; order Lachnospirales; family Lachnospiraceae; genus Oribacterium; species Oribacterium sp. FC2011. Next base: position 45,601 of record NZ_JNJM01000017.1, on the reverse strand, counting down.
AATGGATGAATTGTTATTAGGAAGAACCGTAGCCACCGGCTCTGACCATGTATCACCATAGTCAAAAGAATCACTCTTATATATAAAATCAGCTTCTCTCGATCTCATAAATGCAATTAAATGCCCCGGCTTATCTGAAAGCTCTACGATATTAGGATGTACACGTCCATTTGATTTTGGCATATCAACTCTTCTCCAGGTTATCCCTTCATCATCTGAAATCCTGAAGGCACTCGGATCTCCTGCAAGACCATCTTTTGAGTCTGTGCATATCCAGTTACCATATATCCATCTGCCGTTTGATAATATCTGTATAGGTTGTCTTGAAAAAGTACCCGGTTCATCAAATAAAACTTCCGGCTCTCCCCAGGTACGGCCATCATCCGTTGATACCTGCTTTTTTACAACAGCCGTAAACTGCATATTGTCTTTTCCCGGCTGACGCCCCAACTGTGATGTATAAAGGCACCAGATTTCTCCATTTGGATTCAGCCAAAGAGATGGATTCTGGTCAGAGAAATCATTCTCATTGGAAACATTTACCGGCTCTTCCCACTTATCTGCTCCCTTTGGAAGTCGTGAAACCACCACATTAATGTCTGCTCCACCCTCATATGTACCTGCAAACCAGCAGCACAATAAAGTACCCTCTTTAGTTTCAAGCAGAGACGGAGCATGCGCCGTTGGCCATGGTCCTGTAGGAAGCATTGCCTCTGTTAATTTCATTTCAGAATCATAATACAATTGTCCGTCCGGTGTTAAAACATCCAGTGTTTTTATACTCATAAATTACCTCCTCTAATCCTCTATGCTTTGTATTCCAAAGATCCATCCTTATTTCTTCGATAATGCTTAATTATGTTCCATCCAATCTCAGGTTCACGAGTATCAACAGCATGAGGCATTCTCCTTACTGTCACAAAATGATATAGTTCATCACCCTTTTCATCTTTCCAGCTCTGATAGAAAAATCTATCTTCATCTTTATTAATATCCGCCGCCAGTCCGGATAATGTTTCCTTACTGAACATAAGCTCTGTATCACATATACCATTAAATTTTCTCCAAAAGTTAATAGTATCTATCCACATACCATCCTCTTTGCTGCTCATAGGGAACTTACGTCCGGGATTAAATCCTAATATATCAAGATAACCTGCGAATTGTACAAAGGGCATCTTATAATCATACTTACTCTTCTTTTCATCTGACAAAACATGTACCGGAGATTCTTTTTCTCCATTTGGTGCCAGTCCCTTAACTCTTGAGTCAGGTCTGAATTTAACTATTCCGGGGAGGGTTTCATCAAATGTCTGTAAGTAACCTATATGAGGCCCATTTATCGCAACTGCTCCCGCAAAAACATCAGGCCACGCTGCGGCAAGTGCATTGGTAAACATTGATCCCATTGAAAATCCGGAAATATATATACGGCTTTTATCTATAGGATGTACATTTTTATCTTCATACTCTATGAGCTTCATGACAAATTCAGCATCAGCAGCAAGTCTGGAGTCATTTTGACCGTTCCATCTTTCTTCCTCCCCCGGTGCCGGAAATACTGCCATAAAGCCTTCCCGCTCTGCAATGGATGCCCATTCACTTTGTTCTGCACCATAAAGTGGTGTGCAGTTTATGCCGTGAAAATAGAACACCAGCGGAAGCTTTTTGCGTTTTCCTCTGTATCTTACCGGAACATATTCATACCATGTTCTTTTTATGCCGAGCTCATCATCTCCGGATACATGCAATTCGTCTGTTTTTACATGACCGGTAAAACCCATATCATCAAAATTTACTCGTTTTTGATAAGTACCGTATACATCATTACGCCATTTTCTGGTTTCCGAAAACAATCTCTCCCAAGCGTCTGCCAAAGTTGCATCGCTAAGCCCTGCCTCAGATGTAAAGAGCTTTATAGCCTTGTTATCTTGGTTTTCAAATGCTGTAGCCCATAAGACAACCGAGTCACTATACTCTGCATAATCATCAACAGACCTTAGAGGCTTATTTACTTCATTAAAGTATTTTTCTGCAGCCAGGTTCTTTTCATATACCCATGCCGATTGTGGAGATTTTGGTCCGTCAGGAATACTGTAATCCTCCGGAAACTCTCCGATCATAACTGCTGCCGTATCCAATGGAGACTTACAAAGTAAAGTCATTATCATAGCTGAAGATGATTTTGACATACCAAGATAAAAAATCATTCCGTTAAATCCCGCAACTCCACCTTTTGAATTAGGCAATGCCGCAAAACATCTTACCAAAAAGGATTTATCATCATCTCTGCCGGATAAATCCTTATAGTTCCAGCCATCCTTCAACGGATTCGGAAACAGCAGTATAAAATGTCTCTCTTCTGCGAGTTGCTTCAGATTTAATCTCTCCATTACCTCTTCAGCAGATTCCCTGGTGTCACTATCACGAAGCACCATAAAAACCTGAGTCTGTTTTGCATGAGGACAACCTGAAGCCGGAATATAGCTGTACATGTCTCTATCTTGTCCCAATGTGGTTACAACATCATTTTCAGGATTTAGATTTCCGGAGGTTGCCCCTTTTACTGTTTCCAAAATCAACTCTCCTCCATATGGAGAAAAGTTTTCCGGGCGATTCATACTATCACGCATCAGAACAACTCCTTCTTAATTAACATATAATTATATTCCTTTTACTTCATTACATTGAGATAAATTGACCGTGCATCATCAGCAGTCACTTCTCTCATATTGTTAACAAGGAGTCTCTGCTGCTGTAATCCTGAAGCAACCAGACCGTCAAGATCTTCAGCTTTAACACCAAACTCTTTAAGATCTGTTGGAATATCAAGATGCTTTACGATCTCATCCATCCAGTCAATGAGAGCATTGGCTTTTTCATCAACTGTAGACAACTTTTTATCACCGTGATAAGCAAAGTCCCAAGCTGCAGCCATTCTTTTACGGAACTCTTCATCACCTGCATTAAATCTCATTACAGGGATAAGGAGCATGGCATTGGAGGTTCCGTGAGCAACATGGTATTTTCCTCCCAAAGGATAGCTCAGTGCATGGACTGCCGTTGTACCTGATGCAGTTATTGCTACTCCTCCATAAAAAGCTGCAATCTGCATATTATTCTTTTCTGCAAGTGCATCCTTATCATCACAAGCTTTTACAATATTGTTCATGATTATTTCAAATCCGCGAAGCGCAAATGTATCAGAGAATGCATTAGCCTTATTCGAGGTATAACATTCAATACAGTGACACATTGCATCTACACCGGTTGAAGCTGCGATTGAGCGAGGCAGGTTTTCAATGAGTCTTGCATCAAGGATTACATAGTCAGACATCATGTTGTCATTTACAATACCGATTTTTACTTCCTTCTCAGGCACACCAACTATAGCGTTTGGAGTACACTCCGCACCTGTGCCGGCTGTTGTAGGTATTGCAAGAGTTTCCAGACATTTCTTTGCTCTCTTAGGATCATCCAAAAGTTCCTTTACTCCATACTCATCTGTTACCAGTACGGAAGCAAGCTTCGCTGTATCCATTACAGAACCGCCACCGCAGGCAACAATAAAATCATAGCCATGCCCTTTGAAACGGTCTATAACACCCTGAACAGCCTGATAGCTTGGCTCAGGTGGAAAATCATCATATATGTCATACTCCACATCTGCCTTTTTTAACTGATCTTCTACAAGATCAAACAGTCCCAGCTTACGGATGCCCTTATCTGTAAATGCGGCAACCTTTTTAGAACCTGCAGACTTAAGTATCTCAGGTATATTATCCATTGCTTCTTTTCCTGAATAAACTGCCTTTGGTAATTTAAGACTATACTTATCAAGTGACATAATTATCCTCCTTATACTTGATGCTGCCACACTCATGGCAACTAATAACATTTACAAAATCAATACAAAACCCTATGCCTGAAAATACATTTATTCAGAACTGCTGCTCTCAATCCACTTAAGTACTCTCTGCAATTGATCATCTGATCCGAATGCACCGGATTTGGTTATGAGATAGTTTTCATAATCACCATATCTGTATGATGCAATAACGATACCCGGATCTATTTCTTTAATTGGCCTCAAAATACTTATACCCTTATTTCTTATGAATCCTTGTAAGGTATCTCCACCTATGATCATAACTGTCCGATCCGGATATTTGCGCAACAGGCAGCTTGCAAGATGACCCATATTAACAGCGATAGTGTGAGCTGCTTCTTCCGGATCAACCAAATACTCAGGATCATATATACCCAAAGTATCTACGATTATGATGTTGCTGTCTCCAGCATTCTCCTCAACCATATCAATAAAGTGCTCTTTTTCATGATTGCTCCACAGATTCTTCAGTATCCTGTTCATAGGTACATGTACTCTGTAGGCTCCATGTTTTTCAGCGTAATCAAGCTGCGATCTGGTAATATCATTTACTGATCCGGATAAAATCAATAGCTTATGATCGAAGCTTTGAAATTTAACTTTTTCTGTAATACGCTTTCTGACCGGAAATACTTCTAAAAATCCTGCACATCCCGCTGTTATATCAAGATCACCTTCTGCTTCAAGCTTTTGAGCAATTCGTCTCATATCATCATTAGTCTCAGCATCATATACAACAATGCCTCTTTTTTCAGAACTGTTCCCCGATACAACATGAACATCACTTCCAAAATGAATGAGTTCATCTATACGACTGACAGTAATAGGATTGATAGGATCCTTTGCGAAAATACTCTCTGCAAGTGGCTTTCCATTTACATACTGTACTCCATTTACAGTCTTTCTTCCGGTAGCAGGATAAGCCGGTATGAAATTAAGATGCTTTGCACCGCTCGCTTCCAATACTGCAGCAAGTTCAGCACCGACATTTCCTCTTAATCCTGAGTCGGTTTTTTTATATATTCGTTTAATGCCTCTATCTTGAGCCTTATGAATCAAAGCCTTTATGATATTCGCAGCCACTTCACCGGTTACATGCCTCGTTTCTGTATCTACAACAATTACATCCACCGAATCATCTTCCGGAAACTCCACATCTCTATCCGTAAGGATAACAACATGTTCCCCCTTTAATGTAAGTTGTACTCCGGAATCCAAGGCCCCGGTTAAGTCGTCCGCAAGGATCAATAAACGATTTACTGCCTGTTCCATTGCGACTTCCCTTCTTTCTTTTTAAACTTTCTAAAAGCCTATATTTTTCTTTAATGCCAGAATATCCATATAAACAGGTAACCTGTTGTTGCTGCCACCAAAGTAAATGGAAGGCCAATCTTCATAAAGTCACCAAATGATACATCATGTCCGCCCTTTTTCAGCATTCCTACTGCAGTGATATTGGCACTTGCCCCTATTGGAGTTATATTTCCACCGAGAGTTGCACCTGTAAGTAATCCAAAATACAGAACATATGGCTCGATGCCAAGCAATGCTGTAATACTGGTAAGTATCGGAAGCATCGTCGCAACATAAGGGATATTATCGATAAAGGCAGAAAAAAGAACCGATCCCCACACAATGATGGTATAGAGAACAAAGAGATTATTACCGCCTGCATTTACGATAAGACTTGCTGCATCATCAATAAGCCCCACATCTGTGATACCTCTGATTACCACAAACAGACCACATAGTACCAGCAATGTCTCGATATCTACTGATGCAAATGCATGAATGATATTAAGCTTTTCTCTTTTTTTGACATAATCATATAAAACGCAGATAACTGCAATTGTCATACATATTGCACCATTAATCACTGATGGTGTGTTAGGTATAAAAGAGGCTATGATAAGACAAACTACTATTCCGCATAGTGCTATTGTCGGAAACATTTCCTTAACTTCTGTTTTTTTACCTGCCTCTACAGGTTGGGTATATTTATGAAAAAGAATCATCATTACAGGAACTGTCATAAGTGCTCCCAGTTCTACAGCCCAAAATATACCGGGACGTCCGTTCATCCAGAAAAACTCCATAAAATTCATGTCAGCATAATCGCCAAGCATAATAGAAGTCGTATCTCCGACGAGCGTTGCCGCTCCCTGCAGATTAGATGATACAGCTATGGACAGAAGCATCGATACAGGAGAAATATCCAGTTTCTTACATATAGCCAGTCCAACAGGTGCTATCATAAGAACCGTTGCTACATTGTCAATAAAAGCAGATACAGCTCCTGAAAAGAGGGACATCAGAATGATAACCCACATGACATTTTTACATTTATCCAAAATTATATCTGCAAGCAGATTAGGCATTTTGGATTCTATAAAAAAGTAGACAACAAGCATTGTACCGCCTATCATCATAAGCACGTTCCAGTTAACTACGGATAAAATATAAAAAGGATTTCTTTTGATGATTCCCAATGCTACAAATGCAATCGCCACGATCCAAATCGCATAAAGTTTCCAATCCGATTTAAGAATCATAACAATATACATAAGAACAAAAAGAATCAACGCAATTGATTTAAGTTCCAAAGTGTTTCCTCCATAAACGTTAATTTCATTTTGCATAATAATTATCTTTTATCAGAACTTTAAAAGCAATGATCCAGAAAATCATTTTGTTTCATTATGAAACTATTTATATATCACATTCCACAGTCGGCCGTTTTTTGTAACTTTTAGAAACACTTTTCAGATTATTAATATAAAAGCTAAGGAGGTGGAGCCTCAGTATGACTCCACCTCCTATTTTCTTTGTTATAGGATCTTCGCATCATTTTGCGACATCCAAAGCAAAATCGAGCAGGGAGTTTTTCTCCCCACTCGATTTAAGTAATCAACATTCGTATTTATTTAAAAAGTCCTGATATGGTAATGGCTTCGAATAGTAGTAACCCTGGAAGGAATCAACATTACAGGTTCGCAATGCACTTTCCATAGCCGCTGTTTCCACACCTTCAATACAGGTGGTGCATCCGTAAACCTTGGCAAGCTTTGAAATGACTGAAACCAGGTCAAGCTGCTTTTTATCACTTTCCACATTGAGTATGAACTGGCGGTCCACCTTGAGGATGTTAATGCTGAGATCCTTGAGAAGTCCCAGGGATGAAAAACCTGTTCCGAAGTCGTCTATTGCAAACTTGATACCCTCCAGCTGAAGCTCGTCATTAAGGCTTTGAAGCCTGCTGATATCTATAAGACGGCATCTTTCTGTTATTTCCAGACACAGATTACGTGCAGGATATCCCGTGGTTTTAAGGCATTTGTTTACTCTGAATGTAAAACTTTCATCCTGAAGCTGTGCATAGGAAAGGTTTACATTTAAGACAAAATCCGGATATTTTTCAAGGAATTTCTTTCCTTCCTTCATGGCGGTAAACATTATCCATTCTCCAAGAGCCGGGAACAAGGCATCATTCTCAAGTACCGGAATAAAATCATTGGGGGGAACTACGGTTCCATCATCATCTATCCAGCGGATTAGGGATTCTGCACCTTTTAGCTGTCCTGTTTCGGAATCAACCACCGGCTGATAATATAAATGGAAATTTTTACAGCCTTCATGTACATCTTTACGGATTTTGTTTATAAGGTCTATCTGATAGCGCTTTTGGCTTCTGGGATCATTATTGAACTCACGAAAAGCGCCCTGATAATCATTTTTAGACTGATAGTAAGCCTGAGTGAGACAGGAATACAAAGTATCCTTGTCAATGTCAAAACGGTTAAGAGCCAATGCTCCGGCATTTATCGGCATATCGATATGTTCGCCGTCGAAAGGGAAGCCTTCTTTAAGCCGTGTACGAAATACTTCATATTGCTCTGAAAGCTGCTCCATGGTAAGGGACTTGGTCACGAGGGCAAGGCGGATACCGTCAAGCCTGTAAACATTACCGACGTTTCTGTAAGCTTCAAAGAGGTATCTTGCCACATGCTGAAGGAGCATATTTCCAAAATCATAGCCATAGAGATCGTTGACTCTGGAAAAATGAGTCGGACCATACATGACGATGTTGATCGGAACATGCTTTTCAAGGCATAAGCTGATCTCTTTAAAGAAACTCATCTGATTTCCGAGACCGGTAAGAGCATCTATGCCGCCGCCGATAGTCTGGTTTCTGATGGCACCTCCGAAATATTCGGGTTTGCCTTCGGCATCTCTTAATATGATACCGCGGCAGGTACACATGTAATATCTTCCCTGACCGTCACAGGCACGATACTGCATATCATGTCCGTTTATCGCACCTGAAAATATATCTGCTATACTCTTTCGATATACATCTCTATCCTCCGGATGCACATGTTCTTCCCAAGTCTGTCCGGCATTAAACATATACTCGGAATCGAGGTTAAAGAAATCTACAGTAGCTTTTGACCATCTTGAATAATCATATCTCATGTCACAGAGGAACACATCTGCCCCCTCTGAAACTATGGAATAGGACTCGAACAGCTGATCCAGCAGCCTCTTTCGATCTTTCGGTATAGGGCAATCTTCTTTATTTTTTTCATCTGTCACAGATGTAGCCCTGATTTCTTCAGTGGTGTTTTCAGGACATTTTGGATTCACTTCATTAGAATTAAAAGCATCCATTATATAAAACTCCCTTACATGCTTCCTGCTTGAGATAATATCTCGCCTTTGGATATAAGCAGAATATCCCATGCTTTAGTACTATACAATTACATAAATCACAGTAGTGTCACAATTATACACGGTTTTTTAATACCATTTTGTAAAAAGAATATTAAAAGTATATAAGGAATGTCGGCAAAAACCCCGATAACATTAATGAAATCTGTTTTTTTCTGAGTTTCCGGGAGGACCGGCTTTTTTTGAAAGATATTTGAAGGGATTTATGAGGTGGATTTTTGAAAGCAATAAAAAAACCAGTATCCAGGAAAACCTGAATACTGGTTTCTATGCCGGTAGCCGGGGTCGAACCGGCACGCCCATCACTGGGCACGGGATTTTAAGTCCCGAGCGTCTGCCTATTCCGCCATACCGGCAGCACCAAATTATAATACAAAATAATATGGCTTGTGTCAATGGGGAAATTGATGGTGTCAACTCAGCCGTTGGACCAAGGGGACGGGGTTAGTGGTTCATTTTACGACAAAATGAACCACTAACCCCGTCCCCCAGGTCCACCGGCTAAGTATTGTCCAAAAACGGAGGGTATCCCGTTTTAAAGGGATACCCTCCGAAAGCAGGTAGATTCTTATGCAATTGTAGCTGTGTTAAGAAGCAGCAAGCAGAATACCAGTGCGAAAAGAGCAACTGTCTCGATGACACCGATTACAACGAAGTAGTTTGCGGTACCCTTTCCGGTAGCGCCAAGAGCGTCAGCAGATGCTGCTGCAGCCTTGCCCTGGAAGAATGCTGAGAATCCGATAGCGATTCCGCCGAAGATACCGATACCGAGTGAAAGTGCCGGATCGATCTTGCCATCATTCCATGCATTTGCAATGAAAGTCATAAGAAGGAATCCGTAGATAGTCTGTGTAAGAGGAGCACCTGCAAATGCAGTCATGATGAACGGTGCCTGCTTGCCGGCTGCGTAGCACTTCTTCCATGCTCCTACAGCTGCCTGACCTGCCATACCGGCACCAAATGCTGAACCCAATGCAGACAAACCAAGTGCTGCTGCCATACCAATATAAGCGATATTCATAGTATTTCTCCTTTAATTTAAAATTATAAACTTATTCTTTTATTTTGTCGTTCATTTTAAATGGATCGTACGCTATACCCGTCCACTCGAGACCTACCTGTCCGGAGAACTCAAGCACGTTAAGACGTACACCATGTACTACTACTGAAAGGATACACATAACTATATTGATTACGTGTCCGATTATTACGATGATAGCTGCCACTATCACGAGAGGTCCGTTTGCAAGACCTGCCGCCATGTTATTGAAGCTCTGTGCTATCGCGAGACCTGCCATTCCTACAGCAAAGAGTCTGATGTAACTCATTATGTTACCGAAACAGCTTATGGTGTTGAGGAAGCTTGTGAAGGCTCCGCCCAGTCCTGCTTTTACACCGTCAGAGAAGCTGACTCCGGGAGCCATGCCGCTGAACAGTACTACCAGCAGGAAGCCGATCGCGATTGCAATAAAGATAGGTGTCATAGACATTGATTCTCCAAGTACCAGAACCAGTGACAGGAGATACATTGCGACTATCGTTACCATCCATCCTAAATCTGCAACAAAGCTCAAATCTTTGTTATCCATCTTCTTTTTTGCAGCAAGTAAACTACCAAGTTCCATCTGCATAGCACCTATGGTGAATGAGAACTTCATAATGTTGTTTTGCTGCGTTGCCGAAGCCACTCCAAATTTCTCTGCGTAGTTTGCAAAGGAAGGAATGACTAAAGCTCTCAGGAACGGAACATTCATAGCGGACTCCATACCGAACCAGGTTCCTGTTACGGCACCCCAGATAACGGTAGAGATCGACAGAACCAAAAGAAGGAAAACAGGTGTTGTTATCTTCTTTGTCTTATAGATAATGACGATCGCAGCTATAAGGAATATAAGTCCGTATCCGCCGTCTCCGATGATCATCGCAAAGAATAATGCGAAGAAAAGCAGGAACCAAAGTGAGATATCTGCTTCTCTGTAGCCCGGAAGTATTCCAAGCATATCGTAGAGCGGTTCAATCAGTTTTGTAACCTTATTATAGCGGAGCTTGGTAGGTATGGTCTCATCTTCAGGTGAAACATCGCCTATTGCATATGCCCAGTTATTTCTGGTTGCTGCTGATTTAAAGGTTCCCAGATCTGCCTCAGGTACATATCCTGAAATCCATACCAGCCGATCCTCGGTGGTTGCCGTCTCACTGGCTGAAGAATAGTTTTCTTCGTTTTGTGCCTTTATGAGCTGATCATGGAAACTGTTTTCGTAAGTTGCTGCCTTTTTAAGGAATTCAACACACTCGTCACTCTCTTTCGTGAATCTCTCGATGTCACTTTTCAGATCACGGAGACCCCTGGCAGGGAGTGAAAACTCTGTTGCCTGGATATCCGGAGGGAGTGTGCCTAAAACAGCTAAGGTGTCGGTCTTTTCAACTGATGCAAGCTTGATGGCTTTAATGTTCTCATCCTGCATGATCTGCTCGCACTCGGCAGTACCTACACGATAAAAGTGAAGGTCGTATCCTCGCTTCTGCAGCTCTTTGACATCAGCCGGTGAAAAATCACCCCATGCTTCGATTCTTTCAATCTCAGCCTTTGTTGAGGAGATTTCCTGGTTAAGACTGTCCTTTTTGTTAAGAGCCTCTTTGGCTCTTCTATAAATCTTGTTAAACTCGTCGTCAGAAAGAACCGGAGGAGTTGTGGTTTCCTTTGATTTATCCGGCGCGTAATCCTGAAGCCGTGATACTGTCTTGGAAAGCTCTGTGAACTTTTCTATAGCAGCATGATTGGCACTCTTTCTCTCCGCCAGATGCAGAAGACCCACATCACGTAAGCCCTCCAGCATTTCATCTTTATGTGAAACAGTAGTAACGACGTGAACCATTTTCATTTTTTCTATCATCGTTCTGCCCCCACAAGTTTTTTCTTCGAGATCTTACCACGTACAACTGCAGCCGTCTGCTGGTCTCCGAGATAAACACCGATGACACGGATATTCTCCTTTGCCTCCGGGATCTTTACCTTCTCGAACAGGTTTACTCTCTGGGAGGTTGAGCGCAGCTCCTTATCCAAAAGTGCTACCTGTTTGCGAAGTGTTGAAACCAATGCATCAAGACGGGCAATCTCACGCAGTTTTACAAGTGCAGTATCAACCCACAGCGGGTAATCATCAACGTTGTAGGAAATGTCCTTGAAGGTCAACTCTTTAAAGGCCGGAAGCTTTACACCCGCAACATTTTCTGTTGTTACCAGAACTTTGTCCGGTTGTACCAGATTGTTAAGCTGTAATTCCTCGACGAACTGTTCATTCTCGGCGAAAACAGCTACCCAGTCATCCAAATTGCCTATCATGCCTTCGCGTTCGGCTTCCTTTTCTTCAAGTTCAGCCTTTATCTGCATGATAACTGACTGAAGCTGCTGCTTTTTAAGCTGCAGGGTAGGAAGATAACGTTGATACTGTTTCAGGTGATCTTTCTGCACTTTCTGTTCGTTTTTAGTGAGTTTGATCGCCATAAACCGCTCCTTTACTCATCCAACTTCTTTGGCCATCTTTCCTTGATGAGATTTGTCTTGAGACCTGTCTCATTAGGCTCAAAACAATCGGCAAGGATTTCCCAGCCAAGATCAAGAGCAGCTTCCAGCGGAATGTTAACACTAAGGTCCATAAGCTTGGACTCGAACATCTCACCATACTTAAGAAGCTTGTCATCCCATGCACTCATGGTAAAGCCCATGGACTTTTTCTCAAGACTTTCCTTGTACTGTGCATAGAGCTTGATCATACCATCCATAAGTGATCGGTGGTCATCACGGGTTGTGCCGTTAACATTCTGCTTAAGTCTGGACAGGGAACCAAATGGCTCGATGTGTCCGTTCTTAAGATAGAACTGACCCTCTGTGATGTATCCTGTGTTATCAGGAACAGGGTGAGTAACGTCATCACCGGGCATGGTAGTTACACCAAGGATAGTGATGGAACCTGCACCTTCGATGGCAACGGCCTTCTCATAACGGGAAGCAAGTGTACTGTAAAGATCTCCCGGGTAACCACGGTTTGAAGGAACCTGCTCCATGGTGATAGCCAGCTCCTTCTGAGCGTCACAGTAGCTGGTCATATCTGTAAGAAGTACAAGTACTTTCTTTCCTTCAAGAGCGAACTGCTCTGCAACTGCAAGTGACATATCGGGAACCAGTGTACTCTCAACGGTAGGATCCGCAGCAGTATGAATGAACATAACTGTGTGGCTCATAGCACCGCCCTTTTCAAGAGTGTCACGGAATGCCAGGTAGTCATCATATTTCAGACCCATTCCGCCAAGAACGATAACGTCAACCTCTGCCTGCATGGCGATACGTGAAAGAAGCTGGTTATAAGGTTCTCCGGAAACGGAGAATATAGGAAGCTTCTGACTTTCAACGAGAGTGTTGAACAGATCGATCATAGGGATACCGGTACGGATCATCTTCTTCGGAACGATACGCTTCGCAGGGTTAAAGGAAGGACCGCCGATATCTATCATATTTTCTGTAAGAGCCGGACCATTGTCTCTTGGAACGCCGGCACCGTCAAATATACGACCTAAAAGGTGTGATGAGAAGGAAACCTGCATCGGTCTGCCAAGGAAACGAACCGGGTCGTTTGTACTTACGCCCTGTGCGCCGGCAAAAACCTGAAGCGAAACGATATCCTTGTCCAGCTTTATAACATTGGCATAGCTGTTTCCAACCAAAGCAAGGTCACCATTTTTGATTCCCTCGGCCTTGACGGTAACAACGTTGCCGACGATTGACTCGATTTTTGTATATACTTTCTGCATAAGACCTCCTAAGCTAATGCCTTCGATTTATATAAATCCGTGATCTTGGTCTTCTGTGCTTCAAACTCAGGTGTCTCAAAAACAGTTCCATGCCAATCAAGGAATTCCTGTCTTAACTGGTTGAAGAAAGAACGGATCTCGTCTTTATCTTCGAGGTCATATTTCTGCATCAATGAATCATAAAGGACATCAAACTCGATTTTCTGTCTCTCCGGCGGGCAGGCAGCATCGATAGGATCGAAGGAGTTCTGCTGCAGATAAACCGCGTCGAGAAGCTCACCCTTCTGATAGGTGATGTAATCTTCTGCTGTTGTACCTTCCTCACCGACAACCTTCATCATCTGGTTGATTTCGATACTTCTGCGGAGGATTCCTCTTGCCCTTTCTACGAGATCCATTTCGATGATTCCGGGATACTTTGACCAGGAATCCATCGGATGGATGGCCGGATACTTACGGGCATCGGATCTCTCACGGGAAAGTCCGTGGAATGCACCTACAACCTTAAGAGTTGCCTGAGTAACAGGTTCCTCGAAGTTACCGCCGGCAGGGGATACTGTTCCACCGATGGTTACAGATCCGATAGAACCGTCCTTAAGACGAACCTTTCCGGCTCTTTCATAGAAGGAAGCGATGGTTGACTCCAGATATGCAGGGAAAGCTTCCTCGCCCGGAATCTCCTCAAGACGTCCGCTCATCTCTCTCATGGCCTGTGCCCAACGTGAAGTTGAGTCTGCAAGGAGGAGAACGTTAAGTCCCATCTGTCTGTAATACTCTGCGATTGTTACGGCTGTGTAGCAGGATGCTTCTCTCGCTGCAACAGGCATTGAAGAAGTGTTACAGATAATGATGGTTCTTTCCATAAGTGAACGGCCTGTACGTGGGTCATCCAGCTCAGGGAACTCTGTAAGTACTTCAACTACCTCACCTGCACGCTCTCCGCAGGCTGCGATAACAACGATATCAGCTTCTCCGTTTTTAGCTTCCATGTGCTGAAGAACGGTTTTACCTGCTCCGAAAGGTCCGGGAACACAGAAGGTTCCGCCCTTTGCTACAGGAAGGAATGCATCCACGCAGCGGAGCTTCATGATAAGCGGCTCATCCGGTCTTAATCTCTCTTCATAGCACTTGATAGGCTGTTTGATAGGCTGAGTGATGACCATGGAAAGTTCTTTTTCCTCTCCTGCACCATTTGAGATAACGCAAATGGTAGAGCGGACATTGTAAGAACCCTTACCATTTATGGATTTAACAACCCAGTCATCGCCCTGTAATGTAAACGGAACCATGATCTTGTGGGTGAAGATACCCTCAGGAACGGTACCGATGGTGTCACCGGCAACAACATTATCACCAACCTTGGCTACCGGAGTGAACTCCCAGTCGCGGTTAGGGATAGCGTCAAGGTAAACACCTCTCTGTAGGAAGAAACCACACTGCTCTGCAAGTTCAGGAAGTGGGTTCTGAAGTCCGTCGTAAATCTGTGTCAGGATGCCCGGGCCCAGATCAACGCTCATCAGCTCTCCGGTGAATTCTACCGGATCACCAACTTTGATGCCGTTTGACATCTCATAAATCTGCATACTGGCTACGCCGTTAGTAATACGAATAACCTCGCCCTTCAGACGCTTGTCGCCTACAAGAATATAACCTACTTCATTCTTGCGGACAGCTCCGTCGAAGCTTACATTCGCCATGTTACTATTGATGCCAGTCACATGTCCTGTTACTGTTTCCATATAAGTCTCCCGATTAATTTATATTAATTACAAATTGTAAACGCGCTGCTGTACCTCACCAAGTAGCTGTCGGAATTCCGTACTGCCCTTATCGTGATCAAAGCAGCCCTGACGCTCCAGTAATTTTAGTTTTACGGCATATCCGAACAATACATGATCGTCGAACATGTGTAATCCTACCAGTTCATCAAGCTGCTGGAATTCATAATCCAGCATGATCTTTTCTGCTTCGAGAGGATCCTTCGCTGCAAGAGCAGAGCTGACAATCTGGGCAGTCATGAAATCCTTTGTTTCGGGCGTCGGATAAGTCTTTCCAAGCTTCATGCTTCTCTGATAGTTAAGCTCTTTCGTAAGAGACCCGTAAACCCGGTTCCACTCCTTGATAAGAGGTCCATCTGTTGAGGATAATGTTAAATCCTTTAGAAGCTTGTAATTGGATTCACTTACCTGTGTTTCGCACATGTCAAGGAATTCCTGGTAGCTCAGAGGCATATCTCCGTCACTTTTGAGGTCAGGCAGGCTTGATATCAGATAATAATATGCAGCCATCTTTTACCTCCGTTTAAATCTCAAGGTTTCTGAAGTACGGCATCATCATCTCGGCAATTTCATCTTCGGTACATGCAAAATATCCGGATCCGTCATTAGCCGCAAGACGGAAGCCTGCTTTTACGTTCTTTGTGGGTTTGATCTCAAGTCCGTCCTTGATCTCCTGTGCAAGCTCACCCTTTAAAGCATCTGAAACTTCAGCTACTTCGGCGGTATACTTGGATACATCTTCGCCGGTAACCGCTGCGCGGATGAGTTTTCCGAGAGACTCTCCGGTCAGTGCCTTCTTTACATCGTTTTTGAGAATGTTTTCAAATGCGGTCTGGACTTCTGTCTTAAAAGCAAGCACGGCATCCCGTTTCGCCTGCTCAGCGCTGACAGAAGCACTTTCTTTCATGATTCCGATTTCCTTTTCTGCTGTGGCTTTGGCGTTTGCTGCTTCTGCCTTGGCATCGGAAACGATTGCAGCAGCTTTTTTCTTAGCTTCCGCAATGATAGATTCTGCCTCTGCGTTGGCAGCATCGATACCCTCTTTACGGATCGATGTGACCAAATCCTGAATCTGTAATTCCATAAGTTTCCTCCTAGTAAAAAGTCGACATGCTTTTTGATAAAACTTTTCTACCTTCGTATTTTCGGCAATTTCCAAAATATAATTAGTTTCCGCACCGTAAAATAAAACACTCTGTCATTCGTTGCTTTCCGGGAAAAAACATACGGATGTGTGAGTGTATTCCTGCGTATCCGTTAGTGTTTTGCAAATACTGTCTGATACGCATTATAAGAGGATAAAAGAAAATAAATTTCGGATTCCCTATGTATACAATGTTAAATTTTACACTAATTCTCCGTCAAAGGCAATAATTCTGTTGAGCTTGTATGAATAAAATGCGTATAAATTTACTGAAAATTGTATAACAAGCCCCTGAATTAACTTTTGGCACCGGGGGCGAGATTTTTACAGGCGGTAATTAATGACACAGTTGAATTGAGCTGTTTTTGGAATCTTTCATCAGATGAGTAACTGCTCTTGATCTGATGTATATACAGGATAAGGGGCAATTGCAACAGAAAAACCCCTCACCTCCTATGAGGTGAGGGGTTTTTCCATCTTGGTCTATAGAAATTATTTTCTATCAGGCATTGGCAGATGTTGTATCTTTAGGCTGCTCTGCAGGTTTTTCTGCCGGAGCGGGTGCCGAAGCCTTGGCTTCTGTAGCGGCAGGAGCTGCAGCCGGTGCCTTTGGTGCGGCAGGCTTTACGGGACGCTTGCCTGTAATAGCACCTGTAGGACACTTCTGGGCACAGATGCCACAGTCCTTACACTTATCATTCATAACTGCAAGACCATCGATAACATGGATTGCATCGAAAGGACAATTCTTTTCACACATTCCGCAGGCGATACATCCGATTGAGCAGGAATCCTTAACCTGCTTGCCCTTGAGATGATTCTGGCAGGAAACGATGTGCTTCTTCTTATAAGGAACGATAGCGATGATGTTCTTTGGACATGCCTTAACGCAGGCTCCGCAGGCAACACACTTTTCCTTATCAACCTTTGCCACTCCGTTTACGATGTGGATGGCATCAAATTTACAAGCCTTAACACAGGTTCCGTATCCGCAGCAGCTGTAAGGACACTCTTTTTCTGAACCGTTAGGTACAACAGCGAGGTCACGGCAGTCTGCTATTCCGGTGTAGTGGTAAGCCTGTTTTGCCTTATCACAGTCACCCTGGCATCTTACGTAAGCAACCTTCTTATCAGCCTGTTCGCCTGATGCGTTTGTACCCATGATCGCAGCAATTTTTACTGCAACAGCAGGACCACCTACAGGACACTGATCTACGGGAGCTTCTCCTGATGCGATAGCCTTTGCACAGCCGTCACATCCGGGGAATCCGCAGGCACCGCAGTTGTTGCCGGGAAGAGCTGCTCTTACGTTTGCTTCTGTTTCATCAACTTCTACCTTGAACTTCTCAGAGGCTACTCCGAGGAACATGCCAAGGATAAGTCCGGTCGCACCTACAAGTCCGGCAGCGACCAAAATAAATGTTACTATCACGTCGTTACCTCCTTATACAAGACCGGCAAATCCGAAGAATGCTATAGCCATAAGTCCGGCTGTGAGGAGCACGATAGGTGATCCCTGGAATGACTTCGGGATGCTGTCATTGCCCTCGATAACGTTCTCTCTGATAAATGCCATAAGGATAAGAGCAAGTGCAAATCCGATGGAGATACCGAGACCGTATACGAGACATTCTACGAAATTGTATCCGTAAGTTACGTTATTCAGTGCAACACCGAGAACGGCACAGTTTGTTGTGATAAGCGGAAGGAAAACACCGAGAGCGTCATAGAGACCCTTCATGTTCTTCTTCATAAACATCTCAACCAGCTGAACCAGTGCGGCGATAACCAGGATGAAAACGATGGTTGTGAGATACTCAAGACCATCCTTAAGACCCAGAGCCTTGCACAAAGGTGATGATGCAGCCATGAATACCACGTAGATAGCGTGGGAAACCAGGGATGCAAGCACGATAACGAAGATAACGGCTGCGCCCATACCCTTTGAAGAATCAACCTTCTTTGAAACACCAAGGAAAGCACAGATTCCGAGGAACTGGGACAGTACAACGTTTGATACAAGTGAATATTTAATTGCAATCAATAACAGATCTAACATGCTCACGCCTCCTTCTTAACTTCAGAAGCTGGAGCTTCTTCAATCTTATTAAATGCACCAAGCAGGTCACCTGAAGTAACGAACTCAGGAACTTCTTCTCCGCCATTTGTGGCTGAAGGAAGCTTAAGTTTGTTCTGGATGGCTGCAAGGAATGCAAGCACGATGAATGCACCCGGAGCAAGGGCAAAGATACCGATACTGAACTCCTCAGGAATAAGCTGGAATCCGAAAAGAGAACCCTTACCGATGATCTCACGAACTGAACCGAGAACTGTCAATGCAAGTGTAAATCCGATACCCATGCCGAGACCGTCACAGAAGGAAAGGACAGGAGTATTGAAAAGTGCATATGCCTCTGCTCTACCAAGAATGATACAGTTAACTACGATAAGTGGGATATAGATTCCCAGCGCCTCGTATACAGCAGGTGTATATGCCTGCATGAGAAGCTGTACGATGGTAACGAGAGATGCTATAACTACGATCTCACCCGGAAGTCTCACTCTGTTAGGAATGATATTTCTGAGTCCGGAGATCACCATGTTTGAAAACATAAGAACGGCGGTAGTGGAAAGACCCATACCGATGGCATTGAACGCACTTGTTGTTGTAGCAAGTGTAGGACACATACCAAGCATAAGGATGAAGGTAGGATTTTCCTTGATAATGCCGTTATAAATTCTTTCAAGATATTTATTATTCATTTATCACGACCTCCTTCACTTTACGATGTATTTCTGTACAAACTCAGTTGCAGCATTGGTTGAGTTAACAACTGCTGTAGAAGTCATTGTGGCACCGGAGATAGCATCGATTTCACTCTCTCCTGCTCCGCCGCCCTTCTTGACACTTAAGTTTGTTCCCTTGCCTGTAAACTGCTCATAGAACGCCGGTTCAAGAGCTCTCTGGCCGAGACCTGCAGTCTCAGGGAGTGTTTCAGGGAAGGAAATGCCGGTAACCTTTAAGTCACTGTCAACACCGATAACAACTACAACGTTTCCGCCGTAACCTGCGGCCTGGGCCTTGACGATGTATCCGATCTCTGCGCCGGAAGCATCCTTTGCGGCAACTACTGAAAGGAGCTCTGCTCCGCCGTTGTCTGCGGATACTGTTCCTTCAGCCTTTGCTGTTTCCAGGGTTTCTGCGTATGTCTCATCATCATAGGATTCTGCTGCCATAACCGCCTGATATGAAGCGATGGTGGAAGCATTCTTGATGGAATCAATCTGATCCTTGGTCATGCCGTAAACTGCTCCGAGAAGTAATCCGGATACAAGAGTGATGGCTGTAAGGATGAGGGCGTCTTTTACAAAAGATTCTTTCTTCATTACTTCTCATCCTCCCTTCCGAATGCCTTTGGAATAGTCTTAAGGTTTATAACAGGAACGATAATGTTTGTAAGGATGATCGCATAGGAAACGCCCTCTGCTGAACCACCGAACAGACGGAAAAGTCCTGTCATGACACCAAGGATGACTGCGTAAACAATCTGTCCCTTTGGAGTGATAGGTGATGTAACATAATCAGTTGCCATGAAGAAGGCACCGAAGATAAGTCCACCGCCAAGGATCTCGCACAGGAGATAGTTGATATCAAATCCGTGACCGCCGAAAAGCAGTGTGAATACAGCTACTGTTGCAATGTAGATGCAAGGGATCTTCGGAGATATTACCTTCTTAATGATGAGGTAAGCTGCACCGAAAAGGAGGCAGAGCTTTGAAACTTCACCGATGGTTCCCGGGATACGTCCGAGGAAAAGGTTCATGAGGTCAACCTTGGCCATATCTCCGCCGGCTTTCATGAAAGCAAGAGGTGTTGCACCTGACATGGCGTCCGGTCCTACTACTGTCCAACCGGTCATCTTTCCTGCGAAAGAGATAAGAAGGAAGCATCTTGCACCAAGAGCCGGGTTCATCCAGTTCTTTCCGAGTCCGCCGTAAAGCATCTTGATAACGATGATGGCGAAAACAGCACCTACGCAGGGAATCCATACAGGGATATCCGGCGGGCAGTTAAGTGCAAGGATAAGACCTGTTACCGCAGCTGACCAGTCACCTATGGTGATCGTCATCTTCATGAATTTCTCATAGGCATACTCTGAAAGTACTGCAAATGCCACTGTCAGGATAACAACCAGGGCAGCATTGAAGCCCCACTGTATGATACCGTAGATAGTTGTAGGAATCATGGCGATAACAACATCACGCATGATCTCGGAAGTGGTAACTTCATCACGAATGTGAGGATTTGAGGAAAGATTTAACATCTTATTCATTTCTTCACCTCCTCAGTAGATTTTGTTTCTTCTTTTGCCTTTGCTTCGGCTTCAGCCTTTGCCTTTGCGGCAGCAGCTCTCTTCTCTGCATTGACAAGGCGCTTCATCTGTTTGAAAGCCTGGGTAAGAGGTCTCTTGGCAGGGCAAACGTATGAACAGCAGCCGCACTCGATACACTCCATACCGTAAAGCTCTGCGAACTTTGATGTATCCTTGTTGAGACCTGCTTTCATAAGCATTGTGGGAACAAGATTCTCGGGACATGCTTCAACGCAGCGTCCACAGTTGATACATGCTGTTGTAGGCTCTGCTGCAACAGGATCGTGAAGCAGTGCAAGAATTGAAGATGAATTCTTTGCTACAGGTACATCAAGCTTAAAAAGAGGGATACCCATCATAGGACCACCGCAGATGATCTTTTCGGGATCGGCCTTGAAACCGCCTGCCTGATCGATGATCTCCTGGTAGTTCATACCGAGAGGTACCCTGAAGTTGCCGGGCTTTGCTACAGCGTCACCGGTAACTGTTACAATCTTTCTTACCAGAGGCTTTGACTCGCATACAGCCTCATAGATAGCAACCACGGTGTCTGCATTGTCAACTACGCAGCCCGCATCTGCAGGAAGCATTGAAGCGTTGATCTTTCTGCCGGTAACAGCAAAAATAAGCTGACGCTCACCACCCTGAGGGTACTTTGTCTGAAGAGCTGCAACCTCTATGTTTGACTCGCCCTGTGCCTTTTCCGTAAGAATCTTGATGGCATCAGGTTTGTTGTCTTCTACACAGATAACACCTTTTGCATTAGGGAATATAGAGAGAATGACCTTGAGACCACCGATGATCTTTTCAGGAGTCTCCATCATGTCTCTGTAATCAGATGTAAGATATGGCTCACACTCTGCGGCATTAACAAGGAAATAATCGATCTTGTCAATGTTTTTGGGCATGAGTTTAACTGATGTCGGGAATCCGGCACCTCCAAGACCAACGATACCAGCCTCCTTAACGATATTGACGATCTCGTCACGGCTGAGCTTGGTATAGTCTCTTGCCTGACCGAATCCTTCAATAGCTTCATAATTCTGGTCGTTGTCAACGACGATAGCGTCTACTACGGCTCCGCCGGCTGTAAGTCGCTTCTCTATAGCCTTTACGGTACCTGAAACTGAACAGATAACCGGGCTGGAAACGAATCCGCCTGCCTCAGCAATCTTCTGTCCTACAAGGACATGATCTCCCTTTTCAACTATCGGTTTTGCGGGAGCACCTATGTGCTGAGATACCGGATAAACCATAACCCCCTGTGGCTTAGGCTTAAGATCTACTATAGCCTGATCCTTTGCGAGATCCTTGCCGTCATAGGGGTGGACGCCACCTTTAAAAGTGGAAACACCCATATTCGTATACCTCCAAAAATAATTTCATAGACTTTAAATAATATAACAAAATTAAAGAATCATAACAATAAAAAACCTATTTGTGTATGACATTTAGTGCATATTTTCCACAAAAATGTTGTTAAAAATTTGTCACATTCAACAAAAGCCACAAACATGAAGAAGTATTGTATACAAAGATTGCATGGTGTATACAAAAAACGCATGGTTACTTATCCCGAAACAGGCAGCGAGGAGCCACGGGTTTTTTTTAATACCATTGGAGGAGGTTTTATATACAAAAATCGGATCCCCCGGAGCTCTTAGAGTCTCTTAGGAATCCGTTATACATAGGACCACCGGGGACGGTTCTCTACGGGAACCGTCCCCGGTGGATTATATTCTGCTAAATATTTTAATTGTTGCAAGTAAAGGGGTCAGCCCCCTTACAATATTCTGAATATATGCTGAGAGTTTTGTGATGGGGGCTGCCCCCTCTCCTGCTATTATTCAACAGTTACTGATTTTGCAAGATTTCTTGGTTTATCAACATCGAGACCCTTGGCAACACTTACATAGTATGCAAGGAGCTGTAACGGAATTACAGCAAGGGAGGTTGCAAAGTAAGGATCTGTGGTGGGAACATAAACCGTGAAGTCAGCTGTATCTTCTATATTGTAGTTTCCGTAGGTGGTAAGTCCCATAAGGTATCCGCCTCTGGCTTTAACTTCTACCATGTTGGAAACGGTCTTCTCGAAAAGCTCGGGCTGTGACAGTATACCTACAACCAGGATGCCTTTTTCAATAAGAGAAATGGTTCCGTGCTTAAGTTCTCCCGCAGCATAGGCTTCGGAGTGGATATAGCTTATCTCCTTAAGCTTCAGTGAACCCTCGAGGCCGATGGCATAGTCGATTCCTCTTCCGATGAAGAAAACGTCCTGAGCATTGGCCTGCTTGGCTGCAAACCACTGGATACGCTCTTTGTCCTTGAGGATATCTTCTATCTTCTGCGGTAATGCTTCAATCTCGGAGATAAGTGCTGAATAACGTTCTGCGTCGATCTCCCCACGTACCTTTGCAAATTCAACCGCAAGAGTGTAACCTGCAATGAGCTGTGTTGAATATGCCTTTGTGGTGGCAACCGCGATTTCAGGACCTGCTAAGGTATAGAACACATTGTCGGCTTCACGGGCAATGGAAGAACCGATAACATTAACGATTCCCAGAGTCTTAACGCCTCTCTCCTTTGCTTCACGGAGAGCCGCAAGTGAGTCAGCAGTTTCTCCCGACTGGCTGATGATGATAACGAGACCGTTAGGATCAAGGATAGGATTACGGTAACGGAACTCGGAAGCAAGCTCTACGCGGACAGGTATACGTGCAAGTCCTTCCAGAACGTACTGGCATACTACTCCGACATGATATGCTGAGCCGCAGGCAACGATGTAAATCTGGGAAATGTTTTTGATCTCAGCTTCACTGAGACCAACGCCGCTGAGATCGATCCTGCCGTCTTTTACAACAGAGTTGATGGTGTCACGGACTGCCTTCGGCTGTTCATGTATTTCCTTCATCATGAAGTGCTCAAAGCCGCCCTTCTCTGCTGCCTGAGCATCCATCTTGATCTCAACCAGTTCCTTTGTTACAGGCTCCTGATCGAGACTGAAGAACTCTGCGGTTCCGGCTGTAAGCTTTGCGATTTCCTGATTGTCAATGTAATAAACATTTCTGCAGTACTTGAGGATGGCAGGAACATCAGATGCGATATAGGTTGATCCATCCTGGATACCGATGATCATAGGAGCATCCTTACGGGCAACGTAGACCTCTCCGGGATAGTCTGTAAACATAAACTCAAGAGCATAGGATCCGCGGATACGGACCATGGCACGGGATATTGCATCGATGGGGCCCTGACCGTATTTCTGATAATAGTAATCAACCAGGTTTACGGCTACCTCTGTATCTGTCTCAGAGTAGAATACATACCCTTTTTTCAGAAGCTTATCCTTTATCTCCTGGAAGTTTTCGATGATACCGTTGTGAACGGCAACTACCTGCTTATGGAAGCTGACGTGGGGGTGAGCATTGGTCTCACTCGGCTCACCGTGGGTGGCCCATCTTGTATGACCGATTCCGCACTCACCCTTCAGAGCTTTTCCTTCATCTGTCTTTTCCGAAAGGTTTTTGAGACGACCCTTGGCCTTTACTACCTTTATTTCTGTTTTTTCGTTTCTTACGGCGATTCCCGCTGAATCATAACCTCTGTACTCAAGCTTGCTGAGTCCGTCCAAAAGTATAGGCGCTGCCTGCTTATTTCCTACAAAACCAACTATTCCACACATAAAAAAATCTCCTCTCTGATAAAACATACGGGATGAAGAGTTTCATTCATACAAAAACCGGTGGTGATGTTCAGGCCAATGTTTTCGTCCTTACATCATCACGAAACAAGACTTAACCTGACACTTCTAAAGAGAATAATGCTTACTTCAAAAGTGACACAAGTCTATTATACAACTCTTTCATCAGTTCATCAGTGAGTGAGAAAATTTCTGTTACGGTTTTGATTCCGCTTTTTCTTTTTTCTCTTTCGATTCACAAATCCGTGACAGCATCCGCCGAGTCTTTCGATAACTGTCATCCTCGTCGACCAATTACGGTCCTGGCGCTAACCTGAGGCTTTTCTCCTGTCTTTTGTCTCAAGTTTGTTGGTACTATAGCACAAATGGTACAGAAAATGCAAGGGATGTTATCCCTTGCATTTTCTTCCGTTTTTTATATATTTACTTATTTTTTATTATCCGTTTTTTCTGATGTTTCGTTTGTCTCCGGCGCTTTGGCTGCAGCAGCAGGTTCGGTTGTGTCGTTTGAAGCAGCTTCAGCAGGTTCGGGTTTGACATCTGCAGTGGTCGGAGTTGCAGGCATCGGAGCTGAAGGGGTTGGAATGCCGGTCATCTTTGCAGCTTTCTTTGCGGCTCTCTTTTCTGCTCCCTTACGGCATGCATTAATGATTCCCTTAACTATAAATTTTAAGATGAAGAAGATGATAGCCAGGAAAATGAATACAGGTATGCTTGAAATGAACCAGATGAGGAAATCGGTCATTGCTTCGGCAAGATCTACTAAATTTGATTCGAGATTTGCTGCTATACGTCCCCAGAATGTGGTCTTAGGTGTAGGTGTGTAAACCTTTGTTTCGGAAACATCCACTGTTATGGTTGAGTATTCAACCTGATTGTCATAGGAACGAAGGTTGGATTCATAGTTTTCAAGCTCATATCGGATATCTGAAAGACGCTCTTCGATGGAAATGATGGCATCAACGGACTCTGCCTGAGCCATGAGCTCGAGAAGCCGATTATACTCTTCCTTCAGCGCTTTCTTTCTGGATTCAGTATCATGATATTTTAATGTTATATCCTGTGTATTTTCGTATTTTCTTGTGAGATTAGCGCTTCCTTCGGCAAATTCCAGGAAGGCATCAACCTGTGGCTTTGGGATACGTAAGGTGAAATAGGCATAACGGCTTGAGTTTGTTTTTGCATTTCCATTAATGTCACTGGATTCCACATAACCGCCAAGCTCTGTGGTTCTGTTCTGGATATCTCTTACAAAGGAGTCAAATTCCGTTGTTTCGAATGAAAGATTGACATTTCTGATGAGCTTACGATCATCGGGAATCTTCTGTGTGTCTACATTAGAATTTTCAGATCCGTCCGCAGCAGTTTCGGAAGAGTATGCCGCACCCAAAACCGCACCTTCGTCGGCTTCCTCGGCATAGTTTGCTGAGTACATGTCTGCCCCCGCAGCCGCATCTGCCATAGGTATTCTGGCTTCTGACATATAGTTGGACCCGGCGCTTTTATAATTATAATTGTCGCTTGTGGCAGAAGACTTGCTTCCGCAGGCCATCAGTGCCATGACTGATAAAACAAATGCAGCAGTAAGAGCTGTTACTTTTTTAAGGTTTAATTTGATAGATCTTTTTTTCATAACTTATCTCCTTCCTTTGTGATTGATATTTTTTACGAAATCTGTTTTATAAGTTCCGTAATTTCTGATTCTCCGATATTTTGTGTGCTGTCAATGTCTATGGCGTAGCTGTGATCATCCTTAGCCCAGATGGCGACATAGACATTATCACCTGTACCCTTGAGAGTAACCTCTGTTCCTTCTATGCTGACTGCCCTCTCGTTATCATAGCTGTTGTAATCTCCGCTTATGTCCTGGTCTTTGGCATTGGACTTTCTGATACGGAAGGCTTCATGAGAAGCTGCGTCATTATAGATGATCTCCAGCATTTTACCGGTCATCGACCTGAAGATTCCGGCATTACAGTCTAAAAAGCTTTCAGGTATCGTGATATCAAATCCTGCATCCTTTTCCGCATCGGAGAGGGTGCTGCTGTCGAGCCAGGGATTTGCGATCATAGTAAGAACATCTTCTTTTTCTTCGGAAGATGCTTCCACGCCTTCAGTTTTAACGCCATCCATTGCTGTATTTTCCTCCGATAAAGCATTTTCCGATGATGCTTTGGGGGGATTTTCGGTTTTGGCCTGTGCTTCAGAGGGAACGTCATTGGCAAATTCTTCTCTCTGAGTGGGCTTGATACTTCTAAGTACCGAAGGTTTCTCTTCTGCATTATCAGCAGAAGCGGAATCTCCGGAAACTGCCTCTGCCGAAGCCGCATCCTGCTGAACAGCCTGTGGAGCCAGGACTTCTTTATTTCCGTTGAAGACTGCCATATATGTTCCAAATCCCAGAGCCAGGATAAGGGCGGCTGCAACGGTGCCCAGGGGCTTAAAACGCCGCTTGGTATTTAAATGTATCACCTTGTCGTTTTCGGATCCGTTTTCTGCAGTAGAATGTTTCTCAGAGGCACTGTCTTTGCCGGAATCAGTTTCGACAGAGATATCGTCAATACCCTCTTCCTGTGCAAGCGCCTTCGGCATCGCTTCAAGAATGTACTTTTCGTCGATATCACCGATGGCTTTTAAAAGTTCTGTTTCCTTTTTCATACCGATATCCCCTCACTTTCAAGTGTTGTAAGAAGTGCGGCTCTCATGCGGCTGAGCGCCATTTTCACCTTGCTTTCGGTGAAACCGTACTCCTCTGCTATCTCACTGACGGGAGACATGTACCAGTATCTTCTGACGAAGATTTTTCTTTGATCAGGTTTTTGATTTTCCAGAAACCGGTTGATGCAGTCTGTTAATGTTATCTGCTCCGGTAAATCATCCGGACGGGCAGATTTTGTGTCGGCAAGGCATTCTGAGAGCTCCTCAATAACTGCTGCCGTTTCTCCATTACCGCGCTTTGCGGCTGTCTGTTTCCTGTAAATATTCAATGCCAGATTCCTCGTTATCTTTCCCAGGAAGGTTCTGAGTACACAAGGTCTTTGGGGAGGTATTGCGTTCCAGGTATTCATCCATGTGTCATTAACACATTCCTCACTGTCTTCCCGGTTGTATAAAATATTCATGGCTATGTAGATACAGTAGTTGCCATACTTAGCTGCAGTTTCGGTTATTGCAGATTCTGACCTTGCAAAATAAAGCTCTATAATTTCCTGATCAGTCATGTAATGTCCTCGTTTCTGTTTCGGATAACCGGACCGTCCGGTATATTTCTATACTGCATATGAGGTTTCCGATGCTATCCTTATGCTCTTCATCCTAATACACACGAAATGTAGTTCACAGGTTACACTTTTTTTGAAAAAAATTTGTGTATTACAATAAAGAATTATACTGTGGTTCTTATATGATTTTATGACATATAGTGAGGACTGTGAAGAAAAGATTTTTAGAAAATAAAAAAATGCGGAAACAATCCGCAATTTAGGAAATTATAAGAGTGAGATAACAATAAGCTTAAAAAGGTGAAAGCCCGTATAAATAACTGGATAAAAAAACCGTCCGACAGGAGTGTCGGACGGCTGCATAATTTCAAATTAATGCTATATTTTTGAAGACTTAATAAATGAATGGTTATTTAGTAAAAACAGACGGATCTATACCTGCGCTTTCAAGGGCCTTCTTTGCAGCTTCCTTGATGGCATCAGATGTTATTGTGGCACCGGAAATGGCATCAACATTAAGGCTGTTTGCAGAGAGGATTTTCTCCGGAAGTTCTTCAAGAGCCTTGGTGCCGATACCGACGGTCTCCTTGTCTCCTGTTGCAACAAGATTGATGATCTTGTTTGCGACAGCTGTAACCTCAACTGTGACAGGACCGTTAATACCCTGAGCTTCGCCGGTAGCTGTAACTTCATCGGCAGCAGCTTCTTTTGAATCTTCATCCTTTTTGGTCTCAGCTTCGCTTTCCTCTGCCTTACTCTCTTCAGCTTCACTCTCCTGTGCATCTGCCTTATCAAAGCCTGCACTCTCAAGAGCCTGCTTAGCGGCTGTCTTGATGGCGTCAGATGTAACGGTAGCACCTGAAACGGCATCAACATCAATTGTGTTCTTTGAAACCATTTCGGCCGGAAGCTGTTCGAGAGCTACACCTCCAAGGCTTGGAGTCTCCTTTTCGCCTTTGGCAACAACGTCATAGATCTTGTCGGCAGTAGCTGTGATCTCAACAGTAACAGGTCCCATAAGTCCCTGTGCCTCGCCTGTAACAGTCACTGCATCGGCAGGAATATCTTTTTTCTCAACTGCTGTACTTGTGGTTTCCTCAGCAGTCTCCTTAGTCTCGGCAGGAGAATCCTTTGCATCAGCAGCGGCACCGGTAAAGTTAGATGCATCAAGACCTGCAGTCTCAAGAGCCTGCTTAGCGGCTGTCTTGATGGCATCAGATGTAACGGTAGCACCTGAAACGGCATCAACATCAAGTGTATTATTTTTGATCATTTCGCCGGGAAGCTCTTCGAGAGCTACACCTCCAATGGTAGGAGTCTCCTGGTCGCCCTTGGCAACAACATTATAGATCTTGTCGGCAGTTGCTGTGATCTCAACAGTAACAGGTCCCATAAGTCCCTGTGCTTCTCCGGTAGCTGTAACTGCGTCAGCAGGAATCTCATCAAGATTAACTTCTACAGTCTCCTTCTCTACATAGCCGAATACTGTCGGATCAAAACCTGCAGCCTTGATAGCCTCAACGGTAGCATTCTTAATAGCTGTTGATGTAACGGTAGCACCTGTTACAGCATCAACGTCAATGCTGTTTGCCTCAAAGATGCTTGCAGGAAGCTGGTCAACTGCCATGGTTCCGATATTTGGCGTTTCGTTCTGCTCTGTAACATTGATGGAATAAATCTTATCCTTAGTAAGGATAAGCTCAACCTTAACGTCTCCGTCCATGCCCTGACCAACACCTTCTACCTTAACAGCATCTGCAGGAATCTTACTCTTCGGAGCACTGCTTGAGGTTCCGAGATCCTTTGACTGCATACCTGTAACTACTGCAGCAACTATACCAACACCGATAACTCCAAGAGCGATCATATTGTTCTGTTTCATTTTAGTCCCCCATTTACCTGGAAATAAATAGACATCAATATGTCCATATGTCCTCTAAATATAACATAGGTTAATGCCTTTTTCATAGGGATTTCAATAAGTTTGTCAAAAAAACTTGACGCTGTGGCAGTGTTGTCCGGAGTCAGAAGCTTCCTGAAAATATTCACTCCGGAAATCCAATGGGGACGGTTCTCTTCCGCGATACAATAAAAAAGCTCCATGCACCTTAAGGGTACATGGAGGATAATATTACACTTTTTAATAAACCGGGATTGCATATCAACCCGCCAACAGAATCATCACGCCGTAGTGGCACATAGAACCTGCGATGACGAAGCAATGGAATATCTCATGATTTCTGAAATATTTCGGGAAACGCTCAAATACAGGAAGCTTCAAAGCATATATGATGCCGCCGATGGTATAAATCACACCGCCCCAGAAAAGCAGAGAAAACTCAGCATCTGTAAGCGAAGCCCTGATCTTCATGATGGCAGTTACACATAACCAGCCGAGAGCGATATAAATGAGAGCATTGAGCCACTTGGGAGTATGGATATAGATAATGTTTACGGCCATACCTATGGCTGACAGAATCCATACAACCAGAAGCAGCAGCCAGCCCGTCCTGTCCCCGAGAGCTATGGCACAAATAGGAGTATAGCTACCTGCTATAAGCATATAGATCATCATATGGTCTATCTTCTTCAAAGTGTCATTAACCTTCGGTGATATATCAATAAGATGATAGGTGGAGCTTGCGGCATAAAGAAGAACTATACTCAATGCAAATATCCCAAAAGCAAGTATGCGCTCCGGACTCGGATGCTGCGCCACCCTGTAAAAAAGCGGTATTGCAGCTATTATGGAAAGAATCATTGCAACATAATGTGTAAAGAAACTGCCCGGATCCTTGATCTTAAGCAGTAAAGAATTTCCCTTCGTAAACATAAATACCTCCTCCATAAAAGCTGATTTTCACTTTTATATATGATATGCAGACGAATATTTATCCGACTGAGATATTGGCTCTACATGATGTAGTTTTCATTACTACATACAATTATATCAAGAATTTGAAATATTGCAACTACGAGAGCCTATTATACACAGCTTTGAAAATATTGGAAGTAGTATTTAGATTATTTAATAAATATATAGAAAGGTTGAAACAGATCAGCCGGAGCCTGCCCTCCGGCTCCGGCGTCCGTATATTACTCGAAATATTCCTTGGCAGCCCTGAAAAGTCCCATATCGTAATTTCCGGGAACATTCTTATAGAGACTGTGTCCCCATCTCTCAGCATGACCCATTTTACCGAATACTCTTCCATCCGGTGAAGTGATACCCTCAACCGCATAGAAAGAACCGTTAGGATTGTACTGGATATCCATAGTCGGGTGACCATCGAGATCCACATACTGAGTTGCGATCTGACCATTCTCAACAAGCTTCTTGAAAAGCTCCGGCTCGCAAATGAAACGTCCCTCACCATGTGAAACCGGCACACTGTAGATGTCGCCCGGTTCAGAATCCGCAAGCCATGGAGACATATTGGAAGCGACTCTTACATTAACGATCTTTGACTGGTGACGGCTGATGGTGTTGAAGGTAAGAGTAGGACAATGCTCATCTGTATCTCTTATCTCACCAAACGGTACGAGACCAAGCTTTATAAGTGCCTGGAAACCGTTGCAGATACCAAGCATGAGACCGTCACGCTTTGTGAGCATATCCATGGTAGCTGTTTTTACTGCCTCATTTCTGAAGAAAGAGGTAATGAACTTGGCGGAACCATCCGGCTCATCTCCGCCTGAGAAACCGCCCGGGATAAAGATAAGCTGTGACTCTTCGATACGCTTTGCAACTTCATTGACAGACTCTGCGATATCCTGCTTTGTCATGTTTCTGACTACAACTATCTCAGGCTCAAGACCTGCATCGGCCATAGCCTTTGCGGAATCGTATTCACAGTTGTTGCCAGGGAACACAGGGATAAGAACCTTCGGCTTTGCAACCGATACAGCAGGTGCCACCCAGTTCTCCTCTGTGTAATCAGCTATTGTAACATCAGCCTCTTCCGGCTCTGCATCCTTATCGAGATTCATATTGCATTTGAATACCTTCTCAAGCTTATCCTCGTAAGCCTCACAAAGATCTGAAAGCTTCAGAACCTCGTCATTGTAACGGATCTCCGAATCTTCTGTTGTCTCACCGAGGTCAGCAACTATGATGCCCTTATCCTTAAGCTCTGATGCTGCATAAATCTCATCAAGAGTAGACTTCTCATTAAGCTCGAGGATGAAGCTTCCGTACTGATATCCGAAGATATCCTGAACTGAAAGGCTCGGTGCAAATGCGAAGCCAAAAGCATTACCCATGCACTGCTTGAGAACTGCTTCAGCGGCTCCGCCGTAAGTCGGTGTGTAAATGGAAGCAAGCTTTCCGTCTGTCACGAGCTTATGAACATAGTCGAAAAGTGTAAGGAGACTTTCCTTTGTGGGAAGCTCGTTTTTGTATTCAGGCTTAAGCCAGAGCACCTTATGGTTTGCTCCCTTAAACTCAGGGCTTGTGATGTACTTCGCATCCTCTGTTGTGATGGCGAAGGAAACAAGGGTTGGAGGAACATCCAGCTTCTCGAAGGTTCCGGACATGGAATCCTTGCCGCCGATGGCAGCGATTCCGAGGTCGAGCTGTGCATCAAAGGCACCGAGAAGTGCTTCAAGAGGCTGTCCCCAACGTGCGCTGTCGTGACCAGGCTTTCCGAAGTACTCCTGGAAAGTAAGGTAAGTGTCATCGAAGCCTGCACCGGTTGCAATAAGCTTTGCTGCAGACTCAACTACTGCAAGATATGCACCCTTGTAGCAGTTCTTCTCAGTGATGAAAGGATTGTAGCCGTAAGCCATAACGGAAGTGTCATCTGTGTGGCCCTTCTCAACGGAAATCTTGGCAGCCATTGCCTGTATAGGTGTGCGCTGATTCTTTCCGCCGAATGGCATAAGCACTGTTCCTGCACCGATAGTGGAGTCGAAACGCTCACTGAGACCTCTCTTTGAGCAGACATTGAGATCCTCTGAAAGAGCTGTCATGTTCTCGCTGAAGCTGCCCTTGACCTCGCGGTAAATGCTTTCGCCGGCAGCAGCCTTAACTGTGATGTGCTTCTCTGCACCGTTTGAGTTAAGGAAGTCACGTGACAGATTGATAATGTCTTTGCCGTTCCAGTGTGCGATAAGTCTGTTTGTATCTGTAACTGTAGCAACATGGGTAGCCTCAAGGTTCTCCTCGTGAGCAAGCTCCATGAAGCGATTCATATCCTTTTGTTCAACAACTACAGCCATTCTTTCCTGTGACTCTGAGATGGCAAGCTCTGTTCCGTCGAGACCTTCATATTTCTTAGGAACCTTGTTGAGGTCAATGTCGAGACCGCCAGCCAGCTCACCGATGGCAACGGAAACTCCGCCGGCACCGAAATCGTTGCAGCGCTTGATAAGTCTTGAAGCCTCCGCATTACGGAAAAGACGCTGAAGCTTACGCTCCTCGGGAGCATTACCCTTCTGAACTTCTGCGCCATCCTTTTCAAGGGACTCAACATTATGTGACTTGGAAGAACCGGTTGCACCGCCGATACCGTCGCGGCCTGTACGACCGCCCAGGAGAATGACTACGTCCCCTGCAGCAGGCACTTCGCGGCGGACATTCTCTGCGGGAGCGGCTGCAACTACTGCACCGATCTCCATGCGCTTTGCGGCATAGCCCGGATGATAGAGCTCGTCTACAAGACCTGTTGCGAGACCGATCTGGTTACCGTAGCTGGAATATCCGTCAGCAGCTGTGGTAACAAGCTTTCTCTGAGGAAGCTTTCCTGTCATGGTATCCTTAACAGAAACTGTCGGATCGGCAGCACCGGTCACACGCATTGCCTGATAAACATAGGATCTTCCTGAAAGAGGATCTCGGATGGCACCTCCGATACAGGTTGCGGCACCACCGAAAGGCTCGATTTCGGTAGGATGGTTGTGGGTCTCGTTCTTGAAAAGCAGGAGCCAGTCCTGTGCCTCGCCGTCAACATTAACCTTTATCTTAACGGTGCAGGCATTGATCTCCTCAGACTCATCAAGCTTCGGAAGCTTTCCTTCCTTCTTGAGAACCTTGGCAGCAAGAGTTCCGATATCCATAAGGTTGATGGGTTTTGTGCGGTTAAGCTCCTTGCGTGAATTAATGTAACGCTCCCATGAAGCCTTGAGCTGTTCATCCTCGAATGTTACATCATCGATGGTTGTAAGGAAGGTTGTATGGCGGCAATGATCTGACCAGTAGGTATCGATCATGCGGATTTCTGTGATTGAAGGGTCTCTTTGCTCGCTCTTGAAGTAATTCTGACAGAATTTAAGGTCATCGAGGTCCATGGCAAGACCCATATCCTTCAGGATATCCTTGAGCTTATCCTCGGAAGCTGCGATAAAGCCGTTCAGGGTATCAACAGACTCAGGGATGTCATACTTGACATCCAGAGTGGCGAAGGTTTCGAGGGAAGCCTCTCTTGCCTCCACAGGGTTAATGACATACTTCTTAATTTCAGCGATCTCCTGATCTGTGAGGTTTCCGTAGAGAAGGTAAACCTTAGCGGAACGAACCTTCGGACGGTCTCCGGTTGTGAGGATCTGTATGCACTGGGCAGCTGAGTCGGCTCTCTGGTCGAACTGTCCCGGAAGGAACTCTACTGCAAAAACAAAGGCATCCTTATGCTCAGGAAGCTCTGTGTAAACATTATCAAGCTGAGGCTCACTGAGAACCAGCTTTGTAGCCTTTTCAAATGTTTCTTTATCCAGTCCCTCAACATCGTAACGATTCAGAAGGCGTACGTCTGTGAGATTCTTAATGAGTAGTATGTGGCGGATGTCATGGCGAAGTCCCTGGGCCTCGTGACGAAGTCCGTCTTTTTTCTCAACATAAACTCGATTTACCATTTGTTTCTCCTTATCTGTGTGGTGGACCGTCCGGAAAATGCGAGGGATGTGCGCAGGCCCACGAGATTGAAAGTACAGCCTCACAGACATGTTCGCCCAGAATGCACAGGTGTGTGCATTCTGATCGGACATGTCTGCGAGTCTGTTCTTTCAACTCGCAAGCCTTTGCACCCATCCCTCACATTTTCCTACACTGTGTCGGGCGGTAATATTAAATATCTGATACATCATAGCTACCATGCTAACTTGGCATTTCTACGATAAAACAGTTACAGAATGTGTAGATATGTATTATTCGATGTACTAGTGTTACTGAAGTGCCTTCAGTGCTCGCTGTCCTATATCTTTTCGCATATGCATGTCCTGGAATGTAACCTTTGATGCACTGGCATAAGCTTTGTCGATGGCTTCTTTGAGGGTGGGGGCGATTTCTACTACGCCCAGGACGCGGCCGCCGTGGGTGTAGAGTTTGCCGTCCTTCAGGTCAGCACCTGCGACGAAGACATTATCCACTTCATCAATGCCGGTGATTTCGTAGCCGGACTTGTAGGAAAGGGGATATCCGCCGGAGGCTTCAACGATGCAGCAGGCAGCGCCGGACTTCCACTTAACTTCAGTCTCTGCAAGAGTGCCGTTGGTTGTGGCCTGCATGATGGTGAGAAGGTCGGAATCCAGCAGCGGAAGTACAACCTGAGTCTCGGGATCTCCGAAACGGCAGTTGTATTCGATGACCTTAGGTCCATCCTTCGTGATCATGAGACCGAAGTAGAGACAGCCTTTGAAGGTTCTGCCTTCCTTGTTCATAGCCTCGATGGTAGGTTTAAATATTTTCTCCATGCACTCTGCTGCTACGCTGTCTGTGTAGTAAGGATTCGGTGCGATGGTGCCCATGCCCCCGGTGTTGAGACCTTCATCGTTGTCATTTATACGTTTGTGATCCATGGATGAGATCATGGGAACTACAACCTTGCCGTCGGTGAAGCTGAGTACTGAAACTTCAGGTCCCTCGAGGAATTCCTCGATAACTATCTGGTCACCGGAAGCTCCGAACTTCTTCTCTTCCATTATGGTCTTGATACCATCGAGAGCCTCTTCACGGGTCATTGCGATGATAACGCCCTTACCAAGTGCGAGACCGTCAGCCTTTATGACTGTAGGTATCGGACAGGTTTTAACGTACTCCTCTGCCTTCTCGATGTCATTGAAAACCTCGTAAGCGGCAGTTGGGATGTTGTATTTCTTCATGAGGTTCTTGGAGAATACCTTTGAACCCTCGATGATGGCAGCCTTGGCCTCAGGTCCGAAAGCAGGGATTCCTGCCTCCTTGAGAGCATCAACAGTGCCGGCAACAAGTGGATCATCCGGAGCCACAACCACATAGTCAAGAGCCTTCGACTTGCAGAAATCAACAACGGCAGCCACATCGGTTGCCTTTATATCAGGAACACACTCTGCGTCCTTTGCGATACCGCCGTTTCCGGGAATCGCATAAATCTTCTCGATAGAAGCATTCTTCTTTAATGTCTTAATGATGGCGTGCTCACGACCGCCGCCACCTACAACACCAATCTTCATAACTTACCTCCGAAGTCATATACAGGTCTGGTTGATCCGACAGGGATATGACTTTAAGAATGGGAGAAAATGCAGGAGTGGGCAGGCGCCCGCTTGAGCATCTTCTCAGTCTGTTTAATTACTTTATGCCTTCGCTTCCCGGATCTCCCTGCTCATCATCTCAGCAGCCTTCGGAAGCAGCTTCCATTCAGCCTGTTCCATGACCCTCTTCTGAAGCACCTCGGGAGTATCACCGGGCTCAATGTCTACAGCCTTTTGAAGCAGTATGCGTCCGCCATCCGGAATCTCATTTACAAGATGAACCGTAGCGCCGGTAACCTTAACACCCCTTGCAAGGGCCGCCTCATGAGGCTTAAGTCCGTACATGCCCTTTCCGCAGAAACTCGGAATAAGTGAAGGATGAATGTTGATGATCCTGTCAGCATATTTCTTTGTGAAAGCCTCACTCAGAATTGTGAGATATCCCGCAAGGATGATAAGCTCAATCCCGTTCTCATCAAGAACCTTAATAAGCCTCTCCTCATCCTTCTGCACAACCTCATGTTTAATTCCTGCGTTCTCCGCTCTCTCCAGAGCATATATCCCCGGTCTCGATCCAACCACTAAAGTGATCTCCCCGTCAGGAATCTCGCCCCTCTTCTCCGCATCAATCAGTGCCTGCAGATTTGTTCCGCCCCCACTGACCAACACCGCAATTTTTGTTTTATTATTCATATATTTTCTCGACCCATTTAATCAGTGATGGAACAATCTCATTCCGGTGAAGCAAACCACCATATCATACTTATCAGCTGTCTCAATAACGTGATCATCTCTGATTGATCCGCCCGGCTCAGCCACATAAGACACACCGGACTTACGTGCACGCTCGATATTGTCACCAAACGGGAAGAATGCATCAGAACCGAGAGCTGTACCTGTAAGCTTTCCGAGGTACTCCTTCTGCTCCTTTCTTGTGAAAGGTGCCGGCTGCTCGGTGAAGTACTGCTGCCAAGCGCCGTCGCCGATGACATCCTCAAACTCCTCTGAGAGATAAACGTCGATAACATTATCACGATCGGCTCTTCTGAGACCCTCCTTGAAAGGAAGATTCAGGACTCTGTCGCTCTGACGGAGATGCCAGTGGTCAGCCTTGTCGCCTGCGAGACGTGTGCAGTGGATTCTGGACTGCTGTCCGGCACCCACACCGATGGTCTGACCATCCTCTGCGTAAGCTACTGAGTTTGACTGAGTATACTTAAGAGTGATAAGGGCGATGGTCATGTTGAGACGAGCTTCTTCAGGGATGTCCTTATTCTTTGTTACGATGTTTGCAAATGCCTCATCTGTAACCTTGTAGTCATTTCTGCCCTGCTCAAAGGTCACACCGAATACCTGCTTGTGCTCTGCGGCAGCAGGCTTGTAGGAAGGATCGATCTTAATCACATTGTAAGCGCCCTTCTTCTTTGACTTAAGGATCTCAAGAGCCTCATCTGTATATCCCGGAGCGATAACACCGTCGGAAACCTCACGGTGAATGATCTTTGCGGTTGTGGCATCGCAGATGTCAGAAAGAGCGATGAAGTCACCGTAGGAAGACATTCTGTCCACACCACGGGCTC
The DNA here is from genome assembly GCF_000701645.1 of Oribacterium sp. FC2011. Classification (NCBI taxonomy): domain Bacteria; kingdom Bacillati; phylum Bacillota; class Clostridia; order Lachnospirales; family Lachnospiraceae; genus Oribacterium; species Oribacterium sp. FC2011. Next base: position 7,934 of record NZ_JNJM01000017.1, on the reverse strand, counting down.
TTGCGTAAGCGCAGGCAAGAAGTGAATCATCGAGACCCTCGATGTCATCCACGAAACAGGCTTTCTTAAGTTTGTCGGAAAGCTTTCTGCCGATGGCAGAGCCTGAAGGAGAAACGTGCTTGAAGGATGCAGCAGCCACATGGCCTGTAGCTTCCTTAAGGTCGGAAACCAGCTGCCAGCTGTTAAGAGCATCCAGGAAGTTAATGTATCCGGGACGGCCGTTCAGGATTTCGATAGGAAGCTCGGATCCGTCATGCATGTAGATCTTTGCAGGCTTCTGGTTTGGGTTCATTCCATACTTTAATTCAAATTCTTTCATAGTGTTCTCCTACTATTAATACTGGTTTTGGAGCCTTAACAATGTCTTACGGATGCAAAGCTATCCGGCTCCTCTGTATTCTCAAGTTTCATCATTTAATTCTGACGTAAGGATGTCAATCTGGTTTGTTTATGTCAGTTGATCTTCTCGAACTTGTTAACCAGCTTGTTCTCAACGCTTCTGCCGGTAACGTCTATATAGCGAACATAAAGCGAGATTTTGTTATCTTCATTGAGATTATTCCAGATAAGCTGCTTAAGCTCCTCTGCTGTATTAGGGATGGCTACACGCTCAGGCTCGCCCTCGAAGGTAGGGATAGGATTGCCATTCTCTTTGTAAGTGTGAATGAAATGTCCGAGACCATTCTGGAGCTTGTAGGAAAATGTATATCTCGCACAGTCTGTGCCGTCTGCGTCCTGTGACTTAAGGATGGACATTTTGTAGTTTTCTGAATCATCAAGGGTAACAACACCGCTGATTCTCGGAGTCCAGTTAGGGCCGTCCGGCTCAAACTCTCTGGTCTCAAGAGCTTCCTCAAAGGTATTTCCGTCTCTCATAAAATCATAGATGGTGTCGGTCTGATCGCCGTTGGTAACGATGAGGTTGTCACCGATCTTTCTTATGGGACTGTAAATGATGAGGCTGGGATCTTCAACCTTGCTGGAATCAGCAGGATAAATGGTCACTGTGTCACCATCCTCTGTGAACACACGGTTTCTTGAGTTTGCTGAGCGACCCATAATGAAATACGCTATAGCGATGGATCTTCCATCCTCTGATTTACCGATAACGATTCCGCGTCCGGGATACTCATTGTTTTTAAGAAGCTCGCCGAGATTTGCTACATCATATGTTGCCATAATTTTCCTCCCAAAATCATAGATATAAGATACATAGGACAGTGTTCTGACCTTTGCATGTAAACATTAGATAATTTGATAATGAAGTGAATAACTGTCAGGTATCAGAACAGATAGATATGCCTGCAACGGTGTCTGTCCTGCCGCTTTAAGCTTTCCAATATCTTCCGGTCAGAGCAGATGGACAGCCTGTAACGGTATCTGTCTTCATTCGAGAATAACCTTGTCCTCAGACTTTACTATCTCTCCAAGGTGATATGCCTCTATGCCGTTTGCTTTGAGAACCTCGATGGCCTTTGCTTCATCCTCCTTAGCAACCACAACGCTCATTCCGACACCCATGTTGTAGGTATTGAACATATCACGGGTTGTGATATCTCCGGTCTTCTGGATGAGCTTGAAGATAGGAAGAACCTTTACATCATCCATTTTTATCTTTGCACCGAAGCCGTCAGGAATGGATCTTGGGATGTTCTCATAGAATCCGCCGCCTGTGATGTGGCTAATGCCTTTGACCGTAACGTTCTCAAGAAGCTTGAGGATCGGCTTTACGTAAATGACTGTAGGAGTAAGAAGTGCTTCGCCGAGAGACTTTCCATCGAGATCTGAAAGAGGCTTAGTCAGTTCTTCTTTGCTGATGTTATCGATATCAAAAACCTTTCTCACCAGTGAGAAACCATTGGAATGAACACCGGAGCTTGGAAGGGCGATAACAACATCACCTTCCTTCATGGAGTTATTGTCGATGATATTTTCCTTATCAACGATACCAACGGAGAAACCAGCAAGGTCGAACTCGTCCTCAGGATAGAAGCCCGGCATCTCTGCTGTCTCACCGCCTACGAGAGCACTGTCACTCTGTACGCAGCCTTCTGCAACACCTTTTACGATGTCAGCGATCTTCTCAGGAACATTTTTGCCGCATGCAATGTAGTCAAGGAAGAAAAGGGGCTTTGCGCCGCAGCAGATGACATCATTCACACACATGGCAACACAGTCGATACCAACAGTGTCATATTTCTCCATAAGGAATGAAATCTTAAGCTTTGTTCCTACACCGTCGGTTCCCGAAACAAGAACGGGGTGCTTATAACCCTCGGGAAGCTCGAACAGTCCGCCGAAACCGCCGAGACCCGAACAAACGCCCTCAGTCATGGTTCTTGCTACGTACTGTTTCATAAGCTCAACGGATTTGTATCCGGCTGTGATATCAACACCTGCATCCTTGTATGCTTCGCTATAGCTCTTTGTATTCATGATTACTCCTTTATATAAGCTGCGTCATCTGACTTAAACGAAAGACTGGCGCCGTGGTTCAGTATCTAAAATCGAATAATATGTTCTGAAAGTCAGAGGTCATCAGTCTTCAAACTTCTCGATATATTCACCTTCCGGAACTCTTTCCGAAGACTTAACTGTATGTCTGTCTTTCCAATCCTTTGAGATCTTCTCTTCAAAACGGTTCTTTGAAGTTACGGAAGGAATCTCAGTAGGATACTTTCCGTCGAAGCAGGCGGTACAGAAACCCTTCCGGCCTGTGGGATCTGCTATCCTGATGACATTCTCAACCGATATATAGCCCAGGGAATCGGCACCGATGATCTTTGCGGTTTCTTCCACCGAATGATGACAGGCGATGAGGTTGTCACGGGAGTCAATGTCTATGCCGTAGTAGCAGGGGTTCATAAATGGAGGCGCTGTTATACGCATGTGAACTTCCTTTGCGCCGGCTTCTCTCACTATGCGAACCAGGCGTTCACTGGTGGTTCCGCGGACGATGGAGTCATCTACCAGGATTACCCTCTTGCCTTCTATCTCGGATCGGATGGCGTTAAGCTTGATCCTTACCAGATTTTCACGCTCTGTCTGACCCGGAGCGATGAAGGTACGGCCGATATATTTGTTCTTGAGAAGTCCGATACCGTAAGGAATACCTGACTCTCTTGAGTAACCGACTGCGGCATCCAGACCGGAATCAGGTACACCGATGACTACATCTGCGTCAACGGGATGCTCCTGGGCAAGAAAACGTCCGGCCTGCACTCTCGCCTCATGAACAGAGGCACCGTCAAGAACTGAATCAGGACGTGCAAAATAGATATATTCGAAAACGCACATGGAGCGCTTAACTTTATTGCAGTGATCTTTTATAGAGCGGATTCCGTTGTGGTCTACAACTATGATCTCTCCCGGCTCCACATCCCGAACCAGCTTTCCGCCTACTGCCTCGATGGCACAGGACTCACTGGCAAAAACCACGGAACCGTCTTCGAGCTTTCCATAGCAGAGAGGATGGAAACCGTGCTCGTCTCTTGCCGCTATAAGCTTGGAAGGAGACATTATCACAAGAGAATAGGCTCCATGAAGCTTATCAAGGGCGTTGTTGACAGCCTGCTCTATAGAACCGGTATTGATGCGCTCTCTCGTTATGATATAAGAGATTGCTTCTGTATCCGTAGTTGACTGGAAGATACAGCCGTTCATTTCGAGTTCTGAACGGAGCTCATATGAATTTACAAGATTGCCGTTGTGGCAAAGAGCCATACGGCCTTTTACATGATTTACAACGATAGGCTGAGTGTTGATACGATTGGTGATACCGCTGGTTGCATAACGCACGTGACCAACAGCTATCTGACCGTTTCCGAGACGCTCTATCTCACTGTTGGGCATAGCCTCACTTACAAGGCCGAGTTCACGGCGAAAACGGAAAATTCCCTCATCGTTGACAACAATACCTGCAGATTCCTGACCTCTGTGCTGCAGGGCATAAAGTGCGTAGTATGTAAGACGCGCCAATGGTTTGGTGTTTTTTGAATAAATACCAAAAACACCGCACTCCTCATGAAGTTTACCCATAAATCTCCTTAATAATTAAAACTGTTATGTGGTTGATTAATGCTTACATCTTGTAAACATCCGTAAGTTAATGTGTACGCTCATTTTTAAACCGGTTCAAAAGTGGCTGCACACAGTAGCTTTTAATGCAGATAAGGTGAAGATCAATTAAATTGAGCTTCTATGGCTGCGTTTTTTTCTATGATCTTTTTGTGATTTTCATCACGTTCAGCCTGAAGCTTTTCTGCAAGGCCCTCATCTTCCACTGCAAGTATTTCTATTGCAAGAAGTGCAGCGTTTTTTGCTGTGTTAACACCAACTGTGGCAACAGGGATTCCGGGCGGCATCATAACTGTGGAAAGAAGTGCATCCATTCCATCAAGAACCTTGGAAGAACAGGGGATGCCGATGACGGGAAGTGTTGTATTGGCTGCTATGGCACCTGCAAGATGTGCAGCCATGCCCGCTGCGGCAATGATGACACCAAAGCCATTCTTTCTTGCGGATTTTGAAAACTCAGCGGCCTCCTCGGGAGTTCTGTGGGCACTGTAAACATGTACTTCTACGGGAACGCCATAGTCCTTAAGTACTGAAATGCCTTTTTCTACAACGGGAAGATCTGAATCGCTTCCCATGATGACAGCAACTTTTCTCATAAATCTCCTTTGTTTGAAGTGATGCCATATAAGTCCTTCGTATTGCTGCGCCGGTGTTTCTGCTTGATATCGGACTTATACACTAAAAAGGGGAACAGCATAAAGCTGTTCCCCTTAGGTTACACTATATTTTTGATTGCATTACGGCAGATTACAGTATTTCCGATTGTAATATCACACACGGAAACAGACTCACAGAAAATCGCATGAAGAACATGCTGACCTGAGGATACGAGGGCAGAATATGCTTTATAGTGAACAGTATCTGAAAATCCCATTCGCTTCATCCTGACAAATCCTTTCAACGTAATCTTATAACGACAACACTCAAAATTATATTAAATGCAAATATTTCCGTCAAGACGGTAAAAGCGCTGTAATATTTCTGATTTTAAAACAGTAATTTGGAATTATATTGCATTGACATTTATTCTGCCATTTTGAGGAGGATATCGTTTGATCTCTCAATGAACTTTGTCATCTCCTCTGCAGGAAGCGGAGACTGCTGGATTCTTGCAAGATCGTAAAGCTGTTCTGAAATGAGATTGATAGTCTCTTTCTTTGCTTCATCCTTGCCGTTCTCCATAAGGTACTTAACAAGAGGGTGCTCAGTGTTAAGGATAAGTGTTTCCTGAACCGGCATATCGGCCATGCCCTGCATAGCATACATCTTCATCATGTCATTCATACGACGGCCTTCTTCGGATATAGAAAGCATAGCTGCGGTTTTAGCCTGGGTCATCTTCTGAAGCTTAACGGTAAGAGTTTCCTTCTTTGTAGCTGTTCTTATTTCTGTTTCAAGGGACTTTGACTGCTCCTCAAGAAGCTTCTCCTCATCTTCTGAAGTATCAGCCTTAAATTCCTCTGTAAGATCGGCATCAATTCTCTTGAAATGTACTCCCTGATTTTTTGCTTCTAGTTCTGAAATGAAAGGCTGATCGATACGCTCAGGAAGAACAACGGCATCTTTGCCGGCTTCCTTGAACATTGCGATATACTGACTCTGCTGTACAGCATCGGTTACATAGTAGATAACCTTGTTCTTTTCCTTTTCAGCTTCTCCGGAATCTTTATTGTCTTCGGTCTTTGTCTCGGAAGCTTCGGTGTTCTCTACGGTTGTTTCAGCTGAATCATTTGAAGATGCGTCAGCATTATCATTTTCTGTATCAATCTTGTTTACTTCAAGACACTCGGGAAGAGCAAGATACTTTCCATTGATATCCTTGAAGAGGATGTAGTCTGTCATCTTCTTGCAGAACTTATCGTCACGGAGACAGCCATACTTGATGAATGGTGCGATATCATCCCAATACTTCTCGTAATTCTCTCGATCTACCTTGCACATTCCGGAGAGCTTGTCGGCTACCTTCTTTGTGATGTAGTCAGAAATCTTCTTAACGAATCCATCATTCTGAAGCTGAGATCTGGAAACATTAAGGGGAAGATCCGGACAGTCGATGACACCCTTGAGAAGCATCAGGTACTCAGGGATAACTTCCTTGATGTTATCTGCAACGAACACCTGGTTGTTGTAGAGCTTGATGGTTCCTTCTGCTGACTCATATTCCATATTGATCTTAGGGAAATAAAGAATTCCCTTAAGGTTATACGGATAATCCATGTTGAGGTGGATCCAGAACAGAGGCTCCTTGTAGTCGTGGAATACCTTGTGATAGAAATCGATGTAGTCTTCCTTCTTGCACTCGCTTGGAGACTTGGTCCAGAGAGGATTTGTATCATTAAGAAGAACAGGTCTCTTCTCTATCTTTACTTTTGCGGGAGTCTTGGTTTCCTTGCCATCCTTGTCGGTTTCTGTCTTTTCAGGAATTTCCTCGAGAACAACGTCTGTATCATTCTTCTCATCGGCATCGATAGTCTCTGTATCCTTTGGAAGCTTTGTGATATAGATCTCAACCGGCATGAAAGAACAATACTTATCAATGATCTCTCTCATCTCCCATTCATTGTCATATTTGAGACAATCATCATTGAGATGAAGAGTGATAACTGTACCTATATCGGTTTTATTTCCTTCAGTCAATTCGAAATCGGTTCCGCCGTTGCAAACCCAGTGAACAGCCTTTGCACCCTCTTTATAGGAAAGAGTATCGATTTCAACTTTATCTGAAACCATAAATACACTATAGAAACCAAGTCCGAAGTGACCTATAATCTGATCATCGTTAGCTTTATCTTTATAGGTATTGATGAAATCTGTAGCACCTGAAAAGGCGATCTGGTTAATATATTTGTCAACTTCCTCTTCAGTCATACCGAGACCGTTATCTTTGATGGTAACTGTACGCTTATCTGAATCTACGATGACATCTACTCTGCCTTTGTAGTCTGACGGCTTTGTAAACTCACCGATCAAGCTTAACTTATCAAGCTTTGTGATAGCGTCACAGGCATTTGAAATAACCTCACGGACAAAAATATCCTGATCGGAATACATCCACTTCTTTATAATAGGGAATATATTCTCAGAATTAATTGATAATGAACCTTTCTTAGACATGTAAACACCTCTTTATTTTCTAAAATCGATAGTTTGTAGTATATCACCGCCGTTAGCACTCTGCAAGTTTAGCTGCTAACAATTCATAATTAATTCACATTCCATAAAAAAGAGAATAAAAAAAGAGATAATCTCTAAAAGATTATCTCTAAACTGGAACCGCGGGGACTCGAACCCTGGACCGATCGGTTATGAGCCGACTGCTCTAACCAACTGAGCTACGGTTCCATCATCTTGAATTAACAAGATAAAAGCCGGGATTCGGACTCGAACCGAAGACCTACTGATTACAAATCAGTTGCTCTACCAACTGAGCTATACCGGCATAACTCCTCCAGTTGGACTTGAACCAACGACACCGCGGTTAACAGCCGCGTGCTCTACCGACTGAGCTATGAAGGAATATTTATATGAAGTATCGTACCTTCAAAACAGCATACCATTTATGAATCATTCCCAGTAATCCATCTAAACCTCTAACCTTTCCAGCCTTTTTGGACAAGCCCTCGACCTATTAGTAACTATCACCTGAATGCTTTACAGCACTTACAGCTTAGCCCTATCTACCTCGTAGTCTTCAAGGGGTCTTACTCTTAACGATGGGATATCTCATCTTGAGGGTGGCTTCACGCTTAGATGCCTTCAGCGTTTATCCAGTCCCGACATGCCTACCCTGCACTGGAGTTGATCTCCAACAGGTCCAACAGAGGTCAGTCCATCCCGGTCCTCTCGTACTAAGGACA
>NZ_JNJM01000016.1:0-89493 GCF_000701645.1 Oribacterium sp. FC2011 | reverse complement strand
CCTTCCTATAATTTCAAGCCCTAAAACATTGATTTTTCGGACTTTTTGATTCAAATAGCTACCTCAAAACAAGTGCTAAAGGTGCAGAACAGTCATTGTATCTTGTACTGAATAGCTGAAGATGGATACAGCAAATAAAACGTCCATTGTGTGTACGTTATTAAGGCTATAATTCCTCTGTTCAACTATGATGGTGAACCTTCCGTGCCTATAGGGATCAGTGTCCCAACTTCCTTCGTCCCACCTGCTCATACACCGAGTGCTAGCAAAGCTCTCTAACAGGGTCATGCCCTATGGTAAAAACCAACGCCAGCTACAGCTCTTGTTTTTGATTGATTCTACTGACCTACCATTAATCAAGGACTGATATACAGTGGACGCTATCCTTGTATTGGTTTATCGGTCTTGTTGGTGATGCAGTGCTTCAACACTCCATCATGGTTTCGGGTTTCTTTCCCAGAACCCGGCTCGATCTCAGTATTCTCCGGGATCCAGCAGGGTTCTGGAATCGTGATACTGTTTCGTTATTATGCTGCCTGTGTTTCCTGTTGAGCCGGCCTTACGATATCTGACAATAGTTTTTTCGGATCATATACCGTCCCCTTTGTCAGTATTGTGTAGATCACTCTCAGTATCTTGCAGGCAATCACTATCAACGATTGCATCTTCTTTAGCGGATTCTCCTTCCTTGTCGTGTAGTACACATGCAGTTCCTTGAATTCCTCCGCATGCGCAACTGCCGACTTGGCTGCCTGGAATAACCAGTATCTGAGTCGTTTGCGTCCTCTATGACTGATCTTGGTTTCTCCCTTATGTTTACCGGAACTGCATGCTACCAGTCCCAATCCGCTAAGTTTCTGTACTTCCTTTACGTCGTCGAATCTTGTTATGTCACCCATTTCGGCAAGAATGCCACATAAGGTGTTTTCTCCGACTCCCGATATCGCGAGTATATTTTCTGCGTGTGGAATCGTCATGCATTTCTGATTCAACTGTTTTTCAATGTCTGATAGTTTCTCATCAAGCTCAATGATATGCTCGACAAACCACTTAACAGACTGCCTGCTGGACTCGGATCCATCCTTAATTCCTACGCTATTTTTAGCGTATTCATATATGGATGTTGCATTTATATATCCTCGTCCACGAAGCTTGGCATCATGCCATATCTGGCGTATACCTTCTGTCCCCAGACTCACCAGTTCATCTGGAAATGGTGATACCTTCAGAACTTCCAAACAGAAAGCTCCGTCTATCTTTCCAAATGCGTCCTTATACTCCGGAAAGTAGATTTTCATTTCCCTGTGAAGACGATTCAGTGTCCTGATCCTGTCTTCATTCAACTGATCCCTGAACATCGAGAGGCGTCGTATTTCTGCATAAAGATTTTCCGGAAGATACGGCATACCGAAGTTCCCGTCTTTTACGAGGTTTGCTATCAGTTTAGGATCCTTCGTATCATCCTTAAGCTGGCTGTTGTCCTCCAATTCCTTGGTCTGCTTTACCGCATACGGATTCACCTGAACTACACTTATACCATTTGCAACTAACCATGTGGCAAGGCTGAACCAATAGTGTCCAGTAGGCTCAAGCCCTAATACAATCTGTGTTTTATCATGTGCAGCGGCTATCTTTGTTGCCCAATCCAGCATGCTGTGGAAACCTTCTGACGTATTGCTGAAAGGATAAGCGGACTTACTGAGTTCTCTGCCTCTGGCATCAATAGCTCTCACGTAATGTGTTTCGCTGCCTATATCGCATCCTAATATAAGCATGTCGTCCCTTATAAATGAGAGTTTTTCGTTCTTATCGAACTTGCCATTAGTTTCCAACTCATGCCAGGTGTATGCCTTCAGATTAGTCTTGAGTTCTTCAGCTTTTGCTATTATTTCCTGTTTTTCGAAAATGTTTATTGCAGAACCTTGATTTTTCTTTTTTGTGCCCTTAACATTCATTGTGTATACCTCTTGTATTATTTGGATTATTACCAACGTCCAGGTCAGTAACAATCTAAATTTACTTGAGGTATTTTTTTACGTCAATTTCTTGGCTTATTTAAATCATACAGGAAGCTCTCTTTGAACTATTCGGAAATTCCGAATAGTTGAATCCGCAGAAAGCTCACCATCTTTATATATCGTTTCTATATGGTCATTAATTGTATTTACTTTTACATCATATAAAGCTATTATATATCGTTAGTCATTAAATATCTTAAACAAACTTTCAATTCACCCATTCATGATTAAGTTCAATCTAAAAAGAACTCATCAACATCTTCCTCTGTACTGATTATCTCAGACTCTTTAACACCAGAATTTCTTGCCAGTTCAACAGAACCTGAAAACATCCTTTCAAACTCCGGAGAAAATGCTTTTTCAATCAACGTCTCAAAACGTTCTGTTTCTTTTTCAAGCGCTGCTAGATACTCTTTATACTGGCTCTCCAGAGCAGTATCCAACTGTTTCTGATTATCAAGACACTCCTGTAAAACAGCATTTTCCTTTTTATAAAGAGCCAGTCTGGCATATTCAAACCCAAAAGCTGTCACAGCTTCTGCAAGACGCTGATACTCTTCTCCCGCCACTTTTCCGATTGAAGAATAAAGTGTAGCAGACATCAGTTTTATCATGGCTTCAAGGCATAACCATAAGCATCTTTCTATATATTCCGGTTCCGTTATTTTTCCACGATTAAACTTGTCAGAACTGTCTCTGATTTCTTTTGCAAGCTTCTTTATGGCCTTGATCTTTTCCTTTGATGCCAGTTTTGTTATGCAAAGTACAGACACATCTATATAGTCCGCATAAAGCCTGAAAACCATTTCACTGTAATGCGCCCCATCCATAAGTATGCCGTATTTGCTGACATTTTTCAGAATATCTGCCCAGTCCTTCTCATCAAGATCTTTCAGTGAATGCTTCTGACAGAACTTGCCAAACAAGGATAATACAAGAACAGTACCTGCCTTTAATAACACCAGGTCCTTTCTTTCTGTCGAATTAGAAAGCGTCATAAGCATTTCCTGGAAACTTTCAAATGTTTCCATAGCCTGCTTGAGCTTTTCTCCACTTTTGGTCTTCAAAAAGTATTCTATTGCAATGTCTTTGATATCAACGGTACTCATTTAAATGTCCTTCTCAACTGATGGTCTTCTCAAACATTGCCGACAATGCCTTTGTATTGTTTACGAGAGCTCCTAATACCTGTTTATCTTCAGAAGTGAAGGAACTATAGTCACCACCATAAAACCTGAGACTCTTTTTATATAGTTCGTTTAGTTCAGATCTTATTTTACAGGTTTCAGAAAGTAGAGATTCTATTTTACCGTCCAGTTCCCGAACCGTTTCTGTGTTTTTCTTGACAGCCTCTATCTCACTACTTTTCTCTTTATTGAGCTTCATCTTATTATTTGCAAACAACATAATGGAAGTAAGAAGTGTTGCGCCCGCAATAGTCCAGCCTATAGGTCCCGCCATGGCAAGAAGTGCATTTCCGGCAGCCATTCCGCCACCACCGGCAGTTAATGCTCCACCACCAAGCCATGCCAATGCAGCATTAGACGCTGCAGCTCCCGACAGAGCACTTATTGCTGTTCCTGTTGAAGCAGTACCAAATGTTGTCGCAACCCACATAGCGGCTGTAGGTGCCATCATTGCGACCGCAGCACCTCCGGCAAGTCCGGCTCCGGCACCTCCTGCCGCACTTCTTGCAGCCTGTAATTCTCTCTCGGCAAATTCACAGGAATCCGTGAATTTTTCTCTGCATGTATCGATCTCCTGAAAATCTGCATCAAAAGTTTTTGGACGGTTAGCAATACTGTTCACAAGATTTTCCACGAAGCTAATCGTGTCTATTGACTGGGTTCTTTCAACATAAAGCCTAACGCCTTTGTCATTCATTAATGTAAATGCATCATTATATTCAATGATGGAACTCTGAAGCATCCGATCAAGCTCTGTAACTTTCTGTTCGATCTCCTCTTTAGTGGACATAGCTGCTTTTTTTATACTTCCGGCCTTTTCGCCTAAAAATGCTCCCGCATCTGCGGCTTTCTTTTTTAAAGTTTTAACATCTATTCCCTGCATCCCGCTAACAGCAGCTGATTTAAGTTTTTCAAAAGGATTTAACTTGTTATCTGCCATAATGTTCAAACCTCCGATAAACATGTATCATCATTTATGACTACATCTCAGTCTTTATCAAACCATTCCTCTCTCTTTCATTAAGAAATGCTTGTGCCTCAGAGTATTTATCAGGTATCTCTACATTTTTGATCTTTCCGTTTAAATAATCTGTTGCTGCATCTAGCTGGTCTTTAGGAATAATTCTGGTCTGTCCTTCATATTTTGAAGCAAAGAGTTCCTGTAGCTGTTCTTCGCTTAGATAGTCATCAACATATTCTTTTAAAGCTATTGGAGATTTTCCCTCTGCCTGTAATTTTTGGTTAATATCATGATAACCATCTGTTAAGGTTTTTAAATTTGCATCTTTTCTTTTTGATTGTGCTTCAGCGCCAGATACACCATCTTTATATGCCTTCATACTGGCATTTTCATTATATGATGTAGCTACATCTACTGAACCATCTACATTAAAGCTTTCTTTTATTCATAATAGACACCTTTTATATAAATAAACCATTTCGTAATAAGTACTGTTTATCGTCTACAGAGCCTGTATAAGTCAAATGGTTTACTACTTACATAGCCTTTACCAACAGATACTTCTCTGCTATCTCATCCAGTTGCTTTTTTATAGATTGGAAATCACTGCTTAGGTCTAGCGTTCTGACACATATACGGTTTCCCATCATCTGATATTCATTATTAAACTTGCCATCTTCCTCGGTTTGAGCATACAGTAACATTCCTGCCACCTTCTCATGCGGCACTTCTGTAAGTTCATTTTCTTTTGTTTTAACATAAGTGAAAATCTGGTACAGGTTGCCTGTAGGTATTGATACCTTACCAAACTGTTCACGCAGGTTCCGTTCGTAATATTTTGCATCAATGATGAGTGTGCGGTCGCCGCAGGTAAGAGTGATATCCGTTTTCATTTTTGGAAGAAGATCCCGGAAACCATCATCCACCTGCCAGTCCATCATGGATGCTGAGGCATTGATATTTAGATGCTTGTACTCCGTGTTGTAATATTCCAGGATGAACTTCTCATATAGGTGATACATCTGCTGATCATCCAGAAAATCCATCATCTTCGTTGAGCCATCCGATTTCGTCTGCAATAATCCCTTAATTACAAGATGGCATACAGAAACCAGCATCCTGTAACTTTGATTATTACGATTGAACCGCATTGACCAGTTAACTGTATGTATATCCAAGGTCTCTACTTCCCCAAAGAATATCAGTTGCTTTTTGATCTCCTTCTTCCTTGCAGGAGAGATCTTTGATTTAAGCAACAACTCCATCGTGGTTTTGATAATTCTGTTCATATAGGAATTGACTGAGAAATCATCATACGTGCAGATCAGCTGACCTTTGACTTTGCTAAGATCCTTTATCGATGCAGTTACGTCTATTTTTCCACGCGGCGAAGAAAGTGCCTCTGTTTCGGAAATGTATTCCTTTCCAAGGCCACGCTTTAACTGAAGCGAAACTCCTTTTGTCAGAATGGATGCGCATAGTTCCGCTACATTATGAAATTCTTCAGTCGCTATGCTTTTGTATCCCTGCTCATTTAGTACCCGGAAGGCATATGAGAGCATGTAATACACATTCTGAATAGGTATCACTTAATCGCACTCCTTAAATCATCGATCCATGTCTTAGCCTTTGCCGGTTCGTCAAACCAGTATTCCTTAAGCAATGGAGCAAGTTCAAATTCCACAATTCCTGATAAAGTCTGATCGGATGTTTCCTTCAGCTCGCAGAAATAGCTGTGACCTATGCAGAAGCCTTCTCCAAGAGAATCATCAGAGGCAATATCCGCATTAAGAGCTTCCACACGATCAATCAGCTTATTGAACTTCTCACTCTGAAGACCTTCCTGATATTGTCTAAAGCCTTTGGTGTTGAACCCTGGATCCATATCGAAAAATGCAAACCTTCTTCGAAGAGCATAGTCCATCATTGCAAGGCTTCTGTCAGCGGTATTCATCATCCCGATGATATAAACATTCTTGGGAACGGAAAACTTCTCATCTGCATATAGGAGTTTCAGCTCAATGCCTCGCTTATCGGATTCGATCAGCATGAACAGCTCACCGAAAATCTTGCTGAGATTCCCACGGTTGATCTCGTCTATGATAAAGAAATACGGAGTATCTTCACTGTCCACTTCAGCAGACTTACAGAAGTCGTAAAATGCTCCGTGTTTCAGTTCAAATCCGCCCTCCTGTGTCGGACGGAAGCCCATGATAAAATCTTCATAGGAATAACTCTGGTGAAATTGCACCATCATCACACGGGATGGATCTTTCACGCCCATTATGGAATAAGCAAGTCGTTTTGCAGCAAATGTCTTTCCGACACCCGGAGCTCCCTGCAGGATCACATTCTTTTTCTTTTCTACCAGGGCGACCAACGTATCATATTTGGTTTTATCCATATAGACTTCTTCAAGGAACATGTCTGCATCATAAGGCTTCAGATCCATTTCTATAGGTTCCGCAATATCGTTTTCGATCTCACTCTCAAATAGAGAATTTAATTTTTCTACATAGTCGGTATATGCTGTAATATCAGTAAGTGTCTTCATCACTGCTTGTCCCGGATGCTGCCACTCACCTTTATGTGTCCATTTCACCTGACGAATATTTTTGTAATGATTACGCTGAGGATCAAATTCATAATCGGAGGCAACCACACCGCGACCAATCATCTGATGCATACCCTTCTTTGCGAAGATAATATCTCCGGGTTTCATTTCATTTACAAACTGCCATGTTGCATGAGCATCGTTCTTAAAAGATCTGGATGGGTCAATCTTCTCCTGCATTGCCTGTCGCATCTCACTCTTGGTATTGTAAGCAGACAGATCACCGATAGCGTCCCAGCCAATTCCCATTATCCCAGTGGAATAGAACTCATCCCAGTACATAGCACCGTCACCAGGGGCATATATCCAATAATGAATTGTTTCAACACCCTCATCAGCGATTGCAGCACCTTTGTTTTCTCTTTGTGCTTCAACTTTTTTAGCAGTTGCCTGTTCCTGATTGACCTGTTCTGAATACCTCCATGCCGCATAGCTCAGTTCCTTAAAGTCTTTCAGTTGGCTGTTATCACTTTGCAGATACGCACGCAGTTTTTCAACAATATCAAAATACTTATCAGACGGAATTTTTGCCTCGATTTCAGGAAGCGTTTTCACAATATCTTCCGGGATTTTTCCGGATTCATATATATACCATGAATTCCGCTGATCCAGATTCAAAAGAGCATTCGGAGCAATCCAGTATAATCCCATAGTAATCTTACTGTTTCCATTGCCCTTTTTGTTTATACACAAGTCAAAATACTTTGATACTTTAGCAATTGTCTCGGGTGAAGGATCTTTTGCATAAGCCAACGCTGAATCAAACAGTTCCCAAAGATCCTGAATATCATCATCCCCACGATCCGGAATAAAATAATAGAAGGTTGCATTCTGAGGATTCAGCACAGGAATACTATCAAAAGCTGTCGGAACTGGAGCTTTCACATCAAAAAGCTCCGCTATTGCCTTCAAAATAGAAAGACGATTCGTATCTGTCAGCTTCTTATTGAACAATCCAAAGAACGTGAACGGATCGATATCTATAATCTGGTTGTCTTTCTCTAACGTGGGAAGATTGATGCCAGTTAACTCGTAAATCTTACGCACATTCTTGATCAGTGCTTCTCTGTTATCTTTATACTGTAATAATTTGCCGGATAGTTCTTTGTAAAAATCCACCCAGTCAAATTGATTTACTTCACTCATAGCGCACCTCCTGTGTTACTATCTTTTGTCACCGGGATCCGGTGCAATTATTTTGAAATAGGGCCACATACTGTGTTTCGATGCAATCCACCATCAATGCATATTCTCGTCTAATATATCGGCTCAAACACAACCAACATCAGCTCAAAGCGGTTTGAATAATAATGATTAATTGCACAATTAAAGTGAATGTTTTTGAGCCGGATATCACTTTTCTTTCTTTTCTACCTTTTTATACATCCAAGCTAAGCTTTCTTCTTCGCTAACGCAGTGAAGCTATAATACTCTGAAATGATACACTAAAAGAAGTACCGTGTATCGTAAAAGAAATATTACATTCGAAACTCTTTTGAAGTGATACACGGTACATGATTCTATTGATCTTGATTATAACGTTTCTGATGGTTTGAAATGACTATATTTATCTTAAGTGACATTTCAAAACTAAGAATTATCCAATAGATTATTCCTCCAATAATGTAGCACAAAAAATCTATTGGATCTGAAATAGAATCTGGCTTAACTGAAGGTATTATTAATTCCCATATAATTGCACATATTATGCTAACAATAAATATCCCCAAAAAACTGTTAATTTCTTGGTTTATAATTATAAGTAGTATTTCTATGTATGGTAAGACAATGAGTAAACATATTAAATCATCTAGATAATATTTACAAAATATCCAAGCAGTGCCTTCTACTAGATTTGTTATACATGTTTTATTTAAAATATATATGATCAAAAATAAAATCATACATATCCAATTCGCTTTGCGTTTTTTTATTGATGTTTTTATAATTTCTAGATTCATCCAAAAAAACCAACTATTAAAACACCCATAATAATCATTGCTATTACTAAGGCTATAGTTATAAAAGGATTTCCATTTTTCATAGTTTATTTTCCTCCGCTTTTTCTTCCCAGATGATATTATATTGATAACCTGTTATTTCACCTATGCTTGTAACATATTGCTTAATTAGTTCTTTAGCGTTACTTCTTGCTTGGGTTAGAATGGTTTTATCTGTTTCAGCTTCTATACGCATATTTTGTTGTGCTTCAGAAAAAGCCTGTGCTTTATCTTCTACACTTATTTCTGTGAACATGCCTGTCTCAGATAGAGTTTCTACTAAGCTATCTTGATCTGCTGTGACATTAAATATTTTCGCCTCAGGAATATATATTTTAATGTTACCTGATTCATCAGGAGTACTGATTTTTACGTCACCAGCTTCTATCCCTACTTCAACGATACCGCTATACTCTATCCATATTTTTTTATAGCCATATTTGAATAGTCCATGTTTGAACATATCATCAGGTTGTTTTTCAAATTCTGCTACATTATGATAATAGCAACGTAATGTTGCCATTTCACATATTTCAGAGATTTCTGATGATTTTAAAATTTCATCATTCTTAACAGTATCTTTGCTGATTTTAGGGATTAACCTTACATATAATATTAGTCCTATAATAATTATTATCAAAAACATTATAAATACGTTTTCGATTAAATTTATATATGTATTATTTTGATTATTATTTGCATGCATAGTCGACCTCGATTATATCTCGCCTATCCCCACTGTATGGTATATCCAGTTGTTTCTAATAATGGATACAGTAATGCCCGTATTGTTTGTTTTAAATTTTCTTCCGCAGCATTTTTAAGATCTTTTGATTTATTGGCTTCATCTAGAGAATCTTTTTCGCATGCAGCAATAGCTGCTTTTAAATCTACTTTTGAGTCACTAGGAATAAATGATAAAGAGTTCTGATCAATGATATAGGAACTAAATTGTATTTCTGGCAAAGTGACAGTGATGATTTTGTCAGCATCATTAATGTTAAAAGCAATATCTTTCATATCAATTCCAGCTTTTACTTCAGCATTATACTTGACATTACATTTAACCTTTTCATTTTCGTATAGTTGAGCTATACCATTATATTTATATTTCGCAGTGGATAATTTCGAGATATTAACTGCATCCTCCAACATAGAACTTGTAATAATTACTGGTTCATTTTTGGGCATAATAAAATTATTATAAATATCCGGTCCCCAAAAGTTAATAAGTGTAATTAGAACTATAAATAACATGATAAGTATAATCGATTTAGTAATAACCGAATAATTTCTTTTATAACTCATAGGTCTCGTTATTCTCCAAGTACATAATCCATGAAATGGTACACATTACCAATATGATAAGCAGAGAGTAAATTTTTACAGTATATACTCTCGATAATCATATCGGCTCAAACACAATCAACATCAGCTTAATGCTGCTTGAATAATAAGAATAAATTACGCAATTAAAGTGAATATTTTCGTGTTGGATAGTACTCTTCTTTCCTCCTCACAACCTTCCTATCCCTCTCCTCGCCACATTCTTCCTCCCCGGTGCCGTAAAGCTATAGTACTCCGTCCAAATCTCCCCTACCATCTCATCATAAAGATAGAAGCTTGTCTTCTTCTCACTCCAGTCATACTCCACGCTGTCAAATACAATCTCCGACTCTCCATTGAAGATCTCATACCTCGCCTCCGGAGCTGTCTTGATCCTTATACTCTTCCTAAGCTCACAGTAATCCGCCCGTGGCACGGTGATGAGCATCTGCGGCACTGCTTCTTCATCTCTTCTCTTAAGCGGTGTTGCATCCAGCGCGAGAACTCCGTTACTAAGCTCTTTTATAGTAAGGCGGCATCTTCTGTGCTTGATAAGTGTCCACTTTGTCCAGCCCGGAGAGTAGAACTTCACAGTCCGTCCTTTATCGACGATCTCCTTCCTGGTCTCCTCCAGAGCCTTCTGAATGTTGTTAAAGACCACGGTATCCCCATAAAAGTTCAGGTCTAGCCTCTTCCGGATGGCATAGTCTGCCTGCAAATAGTAGAAGTAAGCGGCCTCAGCATTAGACTCAACGCCGATGCCGTCTCTGTAGACATTGCCCATACGGAGGGCTGCATCGGCAAATTTACAGTCGTCACCCTTCATGAAGCGCTTGAGGTTCTGCTTGTAAACCTTCCAGTACAGATGATTTGCGGAATACTCGTCCTTGACCACTCCGTAGCCGTGAGCCAGCATATCGGCAAGCTTGTAGGTGCTCTCAAAGTAGGAGTAGGCGTGACCCACGCTGAAATACATGAACGCCTTGTCGTACTCCGGCACGCCGCTGGTGCACCTTCCGTAGTAGTAGATGTAACCGAGGGTATTGGCAGCCGAAGCATCACCGGTCATCTGATAATATTCCTCGAAGGCATCCCTCGCCTTAAGCCAGTCATTAGGGTAGATCTTCGTTCCGCAGTAATAGCAGTAGCCTCTCCGCTGGATGGAGCCGGGATCCTTCTTCACATCACACCAGTAATCGAGGCATTCCTTGAACAGCTTCTGAGTGGCCTCGGACTGTTTGTCGATATTATCATCATTGTACTGGGTAGTGATTTCATGCTTGATGAAATCGGAATACTCCTTCCCGCCGGATTCCACCCAGGTTCCCAGGATATCTTTAAAGAAATTAAGTTCATCCTCACAAATATCGTCAGGTTCACTTTCGGACAGTTCCCAATGAAGCTCATCCATCGCATCAAAGACATAGGCCAGGATGTTCTTCTCCGTCACCTCATCAACAACCCATCTCCGCATATCTTCAGGGAAGTGCATATTCTCCACCAGCAGCATGATGGTATCGATCCAGCGGAAGACCTCCTCCACAGTCTTTCCGGTATAATGCTTAACTCCGGCATATAAGTCCTCCGTACTGATCCTGTACTCTTCAGAATCCTTTTTTGCCCTGTCATCGATCAGATTGGTTCCATTAGAAATCTCAGCAAGGCTAATGTCTCCACGCACGAATGCCCCGAACTCTGATGTCTTTATCTTCGGCAGCTCAACCACCTTCAGTTCACTCTCTTTAAAGGTCAGATCTTCGGGATGTATAAGTGATTTGTCGCAGAACGAAACGATAACATTGGACCTCTTCCGGCTGATTACTTCACCTACACGTCCGGTTTTTATGACTTCAACATAGCTTCCATCTTGAATATGTTCCATGACTGCCTCTCTTCTGTAAAATTTAACTTTTCTTCTGTTTCGATATCTTAATTTTACTCGTGTGAAAGGCAAAAAATTGCACCACCGGGATGAGTTTATAATCATTTAATAATTACAAAAAATACCGTCAGAACCGGAGAAATTCCGGCTCTGACGGCTAAAGTTAAACGTTCACGTTGATAGGCACCTATGGTCCTGTAATATGGTTGGTCATTGACTTATTTGTTATATTAATTTTTCCGTGGAACCCGGTTACAGAATCCACTTATCTGTCGGAGTCAGACCGCCGAAGCCCCAGTCTTCATCGGAATTTTTTACTACCGGAGTAAAGCCGAGTTTTTCGAGAACACGGGCTGATCTGTTGTTTTCCGGAAGGGTGCTTGCCTGGATTATCTCTATGTTTGTTTGCGTCTCCAGATAGTCTATCATCGCTTTAACTGCCCTGGTACCGATGCCCCTGCCCCAATACTTCTCGGACAGTCTGAAACCGATACTTACCTTATGGATCCTGTCTGAGAATCCATAGAATTCTGCAATTCCTGCGAACTTATCGTCGACATATATTCCAAGTATCAGGGAGCTTTCCAGGCATTCATCATACAGATGGTCTATAACATAAGTCACATCATCATATTTTTTCTCAAATAAAAATGTAGGTTCATATTCATACACAGCTGAAGAGGAAACAAAGTCTTTGAGATCTTCGGCATCTTTCTGTGTTATCCTGTCAAGTACGATCCCGTCATTCTCGATTCTGGGAATTATCGGAAAAAGGTTTTTGATCAATTCACTGGTCCCCCTTAAACCATGGCTGTAATTGCAGCTTCATAGGTTTTAAAGGTCTGCTCGTCGAAGAGGATCCAGGTGATGCTTTCCAATGCTCCTGCATTTTCATCCACAAATTTTTTTGCTGTGTTTATCGCAGTTTCAGATGCCAGATCCAAAGGGAAATGATAGACACCGGTACCAAGAGAAGGAAGCCCTATGTTTTTTACTTTATTTTCGGCAGCTAATGTTAATATGCTTTTATAGCATGAAGAAAGGAGTTTAACTTCATCATGCATACCGTCCTGCCATTTGGGAGCTGCGGTGTGAATGATAAAATCAGCATTGGCATTATAAGCACCGGTTATCCTGGCTTCACCGGTTTTACAACCACCCAGTTTTTTGACTTCCTGAAGAAGTTCCGGTCCGGCAATGGAATGAATGGCTTTACAAACACCGCTATCCAGATACAGGCTCTCGTCAGCGCCTATAACCAATACATCCAAACCCTCTGTTTTTGTTATATCACCCTGTACGGCACATATTTTGGTACCTTTATAATCTTTTTCCATTATATCCTCCTCGGCTATAAACGCCGTTTTTGAAGCCTTAATATCTGATACACAGATGCACATCAGATCGGCTCCGTTTTTTTATCGCTTTCAGACTTCTGCAGCTTTCTGAGCGTCTTTCTTCAAAGTAACAGCATCTACTTTTCCGTTAGCAAGAGTGGGCAGCTTGTCGTATATCATAAATCTTCTGGGAATCTGGTAATCGGACAAACGGTTCTTTAAAAATGCAACAAGTTCTGCTTCATTGTATTCAGGCTGACCCTGAGAATTTTTCTTGAGGCTGATGCATGCCACGGCAACTTCCCCGTCCTTTTCATCGGCTATACCTACTACTTTGACATCAGAAACAGGTGCATATTCCGCAATCACACTACCCACAGCATTTGGTTCTATGGTTTTTCCGTTACAGTGGATCAGCTCTTTCATTCTGCCTGAGATATGAAGATATCCATCAGAATCGAAGAATCCGAAGTCACCGGTCCGTATGCGTCCTTTGTCATCCAGAGCCTGTGATTCTGCCGGCAGTTTATAGTAGGCTGTCATTGCGCTGTCGCCATGGACAACGATTTCACCGCGGTTATCTTTTCCCGGAGGGAGAGGCATGCCTGTATGAAAATCCAGGATCTCGACATTAACTCCATCAGCAACTTTTCCTACACTGAGGCAGATATGTTCAACACTGTCTCCGTAAAGAGTCGCAGTTATCGGTGACAGTTCGCTCATGCCGTAGGAAGAGATAAAATGATTTCCGGGCATTTTTTCCATAAGCATACGCATTTGTGTTTCCGTTGCCGGAGCACCTGTAAGTATAGAGCATCGAAGGCTTGCTACTTTGTCTTCCGAAAATGAAGGATCATTTACCATTGATATGATGGTTCCCGGTATCGCATTCATGATGGTACACTTTTGCTTTTCTATAAAAGAAAGAAGTGTTCCGGTTTCGAAATTTTCAGGGATATGAATGCTGGCTCCTGAATAAAGAGCAGCCAGGAAACCCCGGATCAAACCTGTTGTGTGGAAAAGGGGAACATTCATGCATATCCTGTCATTCTCGGATAAATGCATGAATTCAACATTACATTTTGCCGAATGAAGTATTCCTGCCGAAGACAAAAGTACAGCCTTTGGTTTACCGGTAGAACCTGAAGTGAACAGCATACAGCAGTTATCTTCTGCCTCCTGTTTACCTTTGAATTGATCCTGAAGAGGTTCAAACTCTGCATCACGTAAGCTGAAGTCTACATTTTTTCCTATCTCAATTACCTGATGTATCTTGGAGTCATTAGCCATGACTGCTTTTTTGAATTCATCTATGGTTCCGGCGTTCTGTACATCACCTATAAGAAGGTGGGTGATATCACCGATGTCGGAAAGCTGGATAAGGTCATCGATGGTATATTGAAAATTGAGGGGCATAGCTATAGCGCCCAGCATCTGTGCTGCGAGGAACGAGATCACCCAGTTAACACTGTTGCCACTGTATATGCCTATATGAGTTCCCTTGTGTACTCCATTTCTAAATAAATCTGCCGCAAGTATATGGGCGTAATGATTTATATCCTCATAGGTATATATACGGTGGTCTGTAACTACAAATGGTTTCTGAGGAGCGGTACTGACTTTAAGCAGGAACAAGTCTTTAACCGAAAGGGTTTCCGGAGATTCTTCCAAAGAACCTTCCTGAATATTTACCATTTTGTCAAAACCGGTCTCTATGAATATTTCAAGAACATCCTCATTACATCCCACAACGGTGAGATCACCTCCGTCCTTCATATGTTTTTTCAGACGAAGTATTTCCCTTAGGCCAAAGGATGAAATATATGAGACTTTAGAAAAGTCCAATACTACCTTTTTTGTATCTTTCGGTATGCGGTCAATGACCTGGGACAGGTCGCCCACTGTTGTCGAGCTTAGTTTTCCTGTTATATACAAATATATAGTTCCTGAATCATATCTTGTCGTAATATCCATTTTGAAACCTTCCTTATATGTGAGCTATGGTATGCAGTTAATGGACCATTGAAAGCTGATGAACCGGGTCATTACTTCCTGATGTACTGTGATTATACTTCTCCATGTCCAGAGCACCTTCCTGTTTTGCAACAATTGTGCTTACTGCCACATCTCCGAGACAATTGGACATACACCTGAACATACCCAGGAGTGAATCGATTCCCATAACAAGTCCTATGGCCTCAAGAGGAACTCCCATCTGCTCAAGAAGAACAGAAAGGCAGATCAGTCCTGCACCTGCAACACCCGGAGCACCCATTGATAAAACTATAATGGAGATACTCATAGAAAAAAGAGTGGCGCCTGTAACAGGAATTCCATAGGTCTTTGCCAGGGCAAGTGCAAAAACTCCGAGATGTATACAGGTTCCGTCCATATTGAGTGTTGCACCCAATGGGATAGAAAGGCTATAGATCTTCTTTGATATTCCAAGGTTTTCACAGGCATCCATATTGACAGGAATTGAAGCATTGCTGGATGCCATGGAAAATACCTGAAGCATCGTGGGTACATATTTTCTTACAAAATGGAGTGGATTTATCCTTCCTATCACAAGTATAAGAAGACAGTATATTGACATCATGCATGCCAGACCAAACAGGAAGGTTCCAAACATTCCGAGAACAGAAATGATAGTCTTGACACCTGTTGTGATCATCATGGATGTGATTGAACAAAAAACCGCAAAAGGCATGAATCCGATGATGATAGTCGTTATCTTTAAAAAGAGGTCATTGCCTGCCTCAAAAAGATCCTTAACCATATCAGAATATTTTCCTATCATTCCTGTTGCTATACCACAGATCACAGCAAGGAAAATGAGCTGAAGCATATTGGATTCAAGGAATGGCTTCACAAAGTTTGAAGGTACAATGCCTACAATTACATCCTTTATGGACACTTCCATTGATTTTGAGGTAATGGAACTCACATCCACAGTTCCCAATGCATTCATAGGATTTCCCGGCTGGAACAGATAAAAGGCTGAAAAACCAACTGCAACTGCGATCAAAGTTGTGAAGAGATACATGAGTATGATACGTCCTCCAACTCGCCCCAGCTCTGATGGATCCGAAAAACGTACGATGCAGGAGACAATCGAGAAAAATACCACGGGAGCTACCACAGCTTTCAGTGCGTTCATATATACGGTCTTGACCGGCACCAGAAGGTAGGTATTCAGAAGGGTATTAAAGCCTTCCATATTGATTGACGACAGAAGCAATCCCACAAGAATCGCAAGAAGCATCGCTCCGACAGTATGATACAAAAAGGTTCTTTCAGAGCGTATTGCAACTATTTTTACAAAGTTGCATCCCCCTGTATGTTTATATTTTACTTCCTTTGCAAAAGAGTGAGCAATGATACCGTGAAGACGCTGCATCATATCCTCTTCTGTAGGATCATCAGGATTGTAATCACTCCATGAAAAATCCGACTCTGCCGGTGCAAATCTGAACTCCTGACCATTGCATCGTATTTCCATAGTGACAGTCTTCAGGAACATCCTGACGGAAAGTGTTATTTTAGCACCCTGATCCGCATGAGCAGCCATCTCTGACAAGGTTTCTTCCGCAACCAGCTCAGCCTTGTTTATATCAGCGGGTTTTAACCCGCAACCATTTAACATTTCTCTGATTGCATCCATGCCTTCTGCTATAGCTTCAGGGGTCGTATCTATAACAGTTTTTTTCAAAACATACCAAGGGTTCATGATATTTCATTCTCCTTCTGTTAAACAAATAAACACAATGGTCTAAAAACACTTAAATCAGGCAAAAAAATCGCTTGATTTCACCGTTGTAAGCGTTTTCATCAGTGAGAATAACACATTCATTCGGGCATTTCAATACATAATTCTTTTGCTAAAATCATGCTGTTTAAGGTTCAGCCGGTGAGAAATCTGTATGGAACTTCTTAGAAACACCGTGATTTATAACCTTGACAGAGCTTTTTCCGTAAAAAGAAGCAATGGTCTGTCCATATCCGCTTTGAAGTTCACCATTAAAAAAGAAGTAATCATCTGCTCTCGAACTGAACAGCAATTACTTCTTTTTTCCCTGTCTTATTATTATGGTTCCGAGTACTATAAACTATTCCCTTATCATGATCAGAATGTCTATTAGTAAGAGCAGCACAGAGAACCAAATCGTGTATATACCCCATATCCCGGATATCAGTCCTCCCAGTCCTGCTCCGATTGCAAAAAAGAATATTATCCCATAATAATACGATGTCTTGCGAATATCTTTTTGTTCCCTGCTTCTGAGATAACGGGACAGACTTTCGGTTCCGCTTCGGATGTTTCCTATACACATGGTACTTGCATATCCAAAACCTTGAACCTTTCTAAAAGATTGTACCTGCATGGCACAAGATAATGAAACCATAATATTCGCAATCATGTTGGACTCTTGCGGTAAAAAACCAACAATTCCGAGCAGAATGATTTCTACTGTGAGTATAACCTGCCTCCAATGAACCTTTTCTGCATTTTTCAGTCTGTGTTCTATCTGTTCAGACAGTATTATTCCTAGAGCAAATGCTACAATGGGAATCAGATACTTTAGACCTGTTTTTACATTACCCATCATAAAACTCTGGCTCATCAAAACAACATTTCCTGTTTGGGCATTAGCAAAAACATTTCCCCGGACATTGTAAGTATATGCATCCTGTAATCCTCCGGAAAGAGATAATATTGCACTTAAGATAAAACTTTCCGAAGTCTGTTTATTTCCGCTCATTACCACAATTCCTTCTATTTTTGTCCATAAATTTCGCTAATAGTACCAGGATCAATAGCATTTCTCCAGCATTGGTATGTCAACAATTGCATCTTCAGGTGCTTCACACCTCTTCCACGTAGTTTATATAATCAAGATTCCTGAACAGTGTAAGGACATCCGTATGGGAGCGCTTTTTGTCAAGATCCATGTCTATAATCAGGGCGGTGTCCGAATCCATGATAGTCTTTTCCTTGCTCTTAGTCATGCTTCTTATTTTAAAACCCTCCCCATGAATCATGCGGGTAAGAGTGTTGACACCTTTGTCCTTGTTGATCTCGATGTAGATTCTCATGTATTGGCTGTACTCTTCAACCTTGTTGCTGACATGCAACAGTACAATGTTTGCAAAAGCCACAAGGAGGAAGCTGCAGATTCCGACTGTCAGGTACCCTGCACCTATGGCCATGCCCATGCAGGAGGTAACCCAAAGAGTGGCAGCGGTAGAGAGTCCTTTTATTTGATTTCTTCCTGTTACAAGTATGTTTCCGGCTCCGAGAAAACCTATGCCGCTCACTACACCTGCAGGAATACGGCTTACATCTGCATTAAATCCCGGAAGTGCTGAAAGGTACAGGTTAAGGGCTGTAGCTGCCGCTGATCCAAGACTTACCAGTGCAAAGGTCTTGATACCGGCACTTTGATGCTTGGCAATTCTCTCCCAGCCCACCAGACTGCCGAGAACCATAGCAAGCACGAGTCTTATGACTATGGCGGTATAGTTGCTTCCGGTTATAAATAAATCAAAATCAGTAATTCTCATATATTAACCTCACTTATCTTACATTACTTTACACACGGCTTCCACTCATTCCTCTGTTTGTTTAAAATATCTCGTTCTGTCTGCTGATTCTTTATTTATCTTTTCATATACTGAAATGCGGCCTGTGTTCCAAATACTGTTGACTTGAAATTGGCTGCTACTAGATACCTTCCTGCCAAGGAAAAAGGTGAAAATCACAACAATCTTTTCATCTCTTCATAAACAAACTGTACCTTTGTCCCTATGATAACCTGAACTGTTGATTTATCAGGTCTGATAACGCCGGCAACTCCTGTTTTCCTTATTGCGTTTTCATCAACAAGTGTGTAGTCGTTGATAACGGTACGGATTCTCGTTGCACAATGATCAAGTTCTTTGATATTGCCTTTACCACCGAGGCCTTCAAGTATGATTGCTGCAATCTTTACGAAATCAGAATCATTACCTTTTGTTGAAGATATCTCTACAGTATCTTCATATTCTGCACGGCCGGGTGTTTTTAAATCGAACTTCAAAATCACAAATCTAAATACTACATAGTATATGACTCCGGTCACACACCCTATAGGAATCAGCATCCATGGATTCACTGCCATAGGAGCTTTAAAACTAAGTATCCAGTCTACAAGACCAGCAGAAAAGTTGAACCCGATTCGGAAGGGCATAGATGCACATACGGCAACAGAAATACCTGTAAGTACTGCATGTACCAGATATAGTCCAGGAGCCATGAACATGAAAGAAAATTCAAGGGGTTCTGTGATACCTGTGAAGAAGGATGCAAATGCACCAGCCAAAAGAAAGGCAGCAGCTTTTTTCTTCTCAGATGTCTTTGCTGTGTGATACATAGCCAGGGCACCTGCAGGTAAACCAAACATCATGATTGGGAAAAAACCTGTCATGTACTGACCAGTTACACCCTTTACTGCGCCATCAGCCCCCGACCAAAAGAGCCCCAGGTCGTTAATGTTTGCGGTATCAAACCAAAATACAGCATTTAATGCGTGATGGATACCAAGCGGGATCAGAGCCCTGTTAAGCATGGCATATAATCCGGCACCCAAAGCTCCGAGACCGAGTATAGAGGTTCCGAAAGCAACAAGTCCCGCATATATCAATGGCCAGATAAAATACAGTAATACAGCAACAAGAATCGATGTACATGCCGTTACTATGGCAACACATCTTTTTCCGCTGAAGAAAGCGAGCCAGTCAGGAAGTATGGTTCCTTTAAATCTGTTGTAACAGGAAGATCCTATAATGCCGGAAAGGATACCGATAAAGGCATTTGAAATTTTACCGAAAGATTCGGGAACTTCCGAAATATCTACACCTCTATACATAGCAACAGCATCGGTACTGAGAAGTGATGTGATCATGAGGAATGCTACAAGTCCGGAAAGCGCACTTGTTCCCTCGTGATCTTTAGACATTCCTATCGAAACACCTATAGCAAAGAGTAACGGAATATGATCAATGATTGCCGCTGCTGCTTTGATCAGGAAGGCTGACAGAATGCTGTTAGAGCCCCACCCTATCGGATCAATCCAATACCCGATGCCATAAAGGATACCTGCCGCAGGAAGAACAGCGATGGGAAGCATTAAAGATTTGCCTATGTTTTGAAGATATTTCATCATGGAATTGCCTCCTCATGAATTCATGTAAACTCAATTGCCTCATGGGCTGCCTTCAAAAATCTCATGCCTATGTTCGACAATGTATTCCCTGCACTTTTTTCCATCCAGAGGATAGCCAGCTTACTGTCATCCCTGTTAGTGCGTACTTAATAGTACCAGGTTCAATAATTACACTCCATTTAAAAGAGACAAAAACCATTCTGGGTCCTGATTTATTTTCTTAAGAATGATATCATGTGCCTTATCCTGCACTTGATGGCTTTCATATCTTGTAATAGTTTTACCACCCCAACCTAACAATAAGCATAAATCACTTTGGCTTATACCATACTTTGCTCGAATTTCTCCTATTTGCGCTGATGTTAAAAGCCCTTCCTTTTTTCTATATGCATCCTTTAATCTGATGTCATTGTCCTGCATCTGCTGTTCATCCATATAGAGTTCTCCTGCTAATTCGCAGAAAAAATACGATGCCTCATAATCGACTGTGACATTCTTAAACGTAGCCTGATCCATAACAAGAACGGTTTTCACTTCATGTTCTTCCATACAGCATGAGCAGATTCTCTTTTCACTTTTAATGATCTTCATATATTATTGCAACACCCGTGGCAGTAGTATAAAAGTCGGGGATTGTCCCGAAAAAAGTCTGACTAAAGCTTGACGACTGTCTATTTTCCTTTAATTTTCATTCTTATAGATTCACTCCCTCGATGTCATCATATCTTACACCACAGAGCCGGAATGGTTCCTTCCTCACTATATCATATGATATACCCGCATCATCCAATTCAGCGAGGAATGCCCTGAAGAAATCTTCAGAAGAAAAGGGCTGTCCGAACATTGCGAAAAAATGATGGTTGATACAGGACAGTTCTACCATCACATCCGTCACATTTGGTTCGCTAAGAAGATAGACTTCCTGGATATACGGATCCAGCGGTCCAAAGCTTCTGCTGTTTGCATAGGAAACGCAAAAGCTTGCCCTGTGGGCTCCAAGTGCCTGTTTGAGAACGTCAGCACACATCTGCAAAGGCATCTGTTCCATCTTCTCGTATCCGGCCTTGCGTGTTTTCAGCGTATACCTGACGTTCTCCGGCTGAGCCTGTAATATCAGCTGTCCGCGTGCTTTTGTACAGGCTTTCAGAATATCGTAATCAGCTTGTTCCTTTGGCATATCCACAAAGGCTGTATCAATGAACATTCGGTAATTTTCGAATTTCCCAAGCTGAGCTTTCATATCAACGGATATCAGACAGGATACGGTTCTCTCATCTTTCGGATCATATCGCCTTGCTGCCTTGGCAAGGAGTACGCTGAACAGGACATTCGGGCTGCCGTCGTTCTCCTTACAATACTGCATTATCTGTTCCTCGGGGAACCGAAGATAAAAGGCCGTACACTCGCGTTTTCCGTCTTTCACAGGATTCTCCAGCCTGAAATAATCCGTGACCGGAGGCTTCTGATATAGCGGTTCATCCGAAGCGTCCAAATCGATGTCCGCAAACGGATTTCCGGTCTCCGCTTCCGGGATCTCATCTCCAATAAGACGGATTCCTGTCGGATCAAACTCCTGCCCTGTAACAGTACTTAGATAATAGTATAGGACGCTCTTGAAGTACGGCAGGAAACCGGCTCCGTCCGTAATCGAATGAGAAACTTCTGCAGCGAGCCGATTGCCTTCGAATTTGAATGAAAGCAGGTGATAATTGGCTTCCGCAGAGCAAAGCAGAATCGGATCCCACGTACTCCGGATCACCACCGGAAGATCGTTGGACACCACGATCAGGTTGTTCCCCTCCAGTTTTACCCGGACATAGAAGTACGGAAACCGCACCCTGAGACGTTCTACCGCTTCCTTAAGAGCATCGCAATTTACAGGTTCTGTCAAAGTCACGCAGATTCCCATGGTATTCGGATTGTCCGGAGTGCACATACATACTGATGGTTCGTAAAATGCTGGTTTCAAAGCTTATTCTCCTCGTTTTGAACAATTATTTACTAAAACTTTCCGTACCTACAGCTTTATATGATTGAATAATAAATAGTACATTATACTGGAATATAGTATGCATTCATTCTAACATAACTCTTGTCGAAATTCACGGAATTATATATAGCCGTTTCTTCCAAGCCCTGCTCGGTTCTTGATTCGTTTCGCTCATCAAGAACCGTCGCAGATGGACGTCTTTCTGAGAAAATAAATCCTCAGGTTTTTGCAAAAAATTATGTTAAATGTATATTGATTTATCATGTGTTTTTTTATACATTGATTTACAGTATCTAGTTGTTTATATAGTTTGGAGGAAAAATGGCAAAAGAACTTGTTGTGGTACTGGACTTCGGTGGTCAGTACAACCAGTTGATTGCAAGACGAGTACGTGACCTCGGAGTTTATGCCGAAGTTTACGCATCTTCAATCGGTCTTGATAAGATCAAAGAATTAAATCCAAAGGGTATCATCTTTACAGGCGGACCTCAGTCAGTATATAAAGAGGAATCTCAGCATATCGACCCGGCTATCTTTGAGATGGATATACCTATCCTTGGTATCTGCTATGGTGCTCAGCTTATTGCATATGAGCTTGGAGGAACCGTAAAGACAGCACCGGTTTCAGAGTATGGTCGTACCGAGGTGCTTATCGATGAACAGAATTCTGTTCTTCGTGGTGTTTCAGACAGCACCATCATGTGGATGTCCCACACCGATTACATTGCAGAAACACCTAAAGGCTTCAAGATCATTTCCCACACAGAAAACTGCCCTGTAGCAGGAATGGAAGATCCCGATCGCAAGATTTATGCGGTTCAGTTCCACCCTGAGGTACAGCATTCTGTTGAAGGAAACAAGTTATTCCATAATTTCCTTTATGATGTCTGTGGATGCACCGGCGACTGGAAGATGGAGACATTCGTCCAGGACAAGATTGAAGAGATTCGTAAGACTGTTGGAAACGGTAAGGTGCTTCTGGCACTCAGCGGCGGAGTTGATTCTTCTGTTGCCGCATCTCTTATGGCAAAGGCCATCGGAAAGCAGCTTACCTGCGTATTTGTTGATCACGGTCTTCTTCGTAAAAATGAGGGTGATGAGGTTGAGGCAATTTTTGGCGACAAGGGTCAGTACGATCTTAATTTCATCCGCGTTAATGCAGGACCTGAATATTTTGAAAAGCTTCAGGGTGTTGAAGAACCTGAAAAGAAGCGTAAGATAATCGGCGAGCAGTTCATCAGAGTTTTCGAGCGTGAAGCAAAGAAGATCGGCGCTGTAGACTTCCTCTGCCAGGGAACCATTTATCCTGATGTAGTTGAGTCAGGTCTCGGAAAGAGCGCAGTTATCAAGTCTCATCATAATGTCGGCGGCCTTCCTGAGAAGGTTGAGTTCAAGGCCATCATCGAGCCGCTGCGCCTTCTCTTTAAGGACGAGGTTCGCCGTGTAGGTTTACAGCTTGGACTTCCTGAGTACCTTGTTTACCGCCAGCCATTCCCGGGTCCCGGACTTGGTGTCAGAATCATTGGAGAAGTAACTCCCGAGAAGGTACGTATCGTTCAGGATGCCGATGCCATCTACCGCGAGGAAATCGCAAATGCAGGCATGGATCGTCAGATCAGCCAGTATTTTGCAGCCCTCACCAATGTTCGTTCCGTAGGTGTTATGGGCGACTTTAGAACCTATGATTACGCAGTTGTTCTCCGCGCAGTTGAAACAGACGATTTCATGACTGCAGAAGTAACTAACATTCCTTTTGAAGTACTTGAGAAGTGCATGAACAGGATTGTAAACGAGGTTAAGGGTGTAAACAGAGTATTCTATGATCTCACGAGCAAACCGCCAGGAACTATAGAACTTGAGTAAAAAAATGTTCCCAGGCAAAACCGAATAACTTCTATTAATATAACTAAAAAAGACCTTATAACCTTCATCAGGTTATAGGGTCTTTTTCGTACCATAAAAGTGTAGTAAATGCGTGCCCATAAAGAGCACGCATCCAAATCCTATTACTGGAAATTCATTATAAGTGTAAGTATTCTCAAACAGAAAAGCACGAACACTACCCACATGGTCGGGCTGACATCCTTTGACTTTCCTTCACAGGTCTTGATGATAACCCATGCAAGGATGGCAAACATGATACCTGTTGCGATGGAGTATGAAAGCGGCATCATAAGCATTGCAAGATAAGCACCAACAGTGTCTGCGATATCTCCCTCGAAGGAAATCTTCTTTGCAGAAGATACCATGAGCATTCCTACATAGAGGAGCGCCGGAGCTGTTGCAAAGCCCGGGATGGCGAGGAAAATAGGTGAAAGCAGTAAGGATACGAGGAACATGCATCCTGTTGTGAATGCTGTAAGGCCTGTTCTTCCGCCGGCTGCAACACCTGCAGATGACTCTACGAAAGAGGTGATGGTTGAAGTTCCGAGACATGCACCTGCTACTGTTCCCAGGGCATCTGCCATAAGAACTTTTCCAACTCGTGGAAGCTTGCCGTCTTCATCAAGAAGTCCTGCCTTATCAGCAACGCCGACTACTGTGCCGACTGTATCGAAAAGGTCTACGTAAAGGAATGAAAATACGATGGCGATGAACTGAATAAGGTTCTTTGCAACCCATCCAAAGTTAAACTTGAATGCTGTGTTTGCGATGCCGCCAAGCTGTAATCCCTGTGAGAAATCCGGGATGAGGCTGTAAACTCCTGCATCGATGTCAACTTTGTACCAGCCTGCGAACTCGGCAAGGATTCCGAGGATCCATGTAGCAAGGATTCCGATGAGAACCGCACCCTTAATCTCATAGTTAACAAGTACTATGATGATAATGAATCCGATGAGCGCAAGAGCAACTCTTGGATCTGCAAAGCTTCCGAGGGTTATGGTAGCACTTCCGTCGTTAACATTAAAAAAGATAATGTTTGCGCCCTGAAGTCCTATGTATGCAACAAAGAGACCGATACCTGCAGAGATACCGTTTTTGAGGTTCTGAGGTATTCCGTTGATCATCTGCTCTCTCACCTTGAATACCGAGAGGAGGATAAATATAAGACCCTCTACGAGAACCGCTGTAAGAGCGATGGTGAAAGGATTCTCAACATCGGCAAGCTCGCCGAGACATACGGTATAGGCGAAATATGCGTTAAGACCCAGACCTGCTGAAAGTGCGATGGGGTAATTTGCAAAAAATGCCATGATGAAGGTTGCCAATGCTGACGCAATTGCTGTTGCAACGAATACGCCGCTTCTGTCCATGACGGAACCCAGTATGTTAGGGTTTACGGCAAGGATGTATGCCATGGTCAAAAATGTTGTTACACCTGCAACGACTTCGGTCCTTACAGTTGTACCGTGTTCCTTTAGTTTAAAAAACTGTTCCATACAAAAAAATGCCTCCTTGTTTTGCGGGATGATTCATATATGCTTCGCCGTTTCTGAGATCGGAATGATGCATATACCCTTTGAAAACATTGATAATTCTAGCACATAATGATTTGGAAGTCTTATAAAAAAATAATTTCATGTTGACACCGGACGGAAACTAAAATATAGTAAAGCACGAAGATCGTGATCAAAATAATCATGGTTTTTAACAAAAGAGTTTCTCAGGTTTTCATTATTTATTAAGCCTGGGTTGACTCTGTATATTTCTTTAATGCTTGTATAAGATAAAAGGGCTTCAGGGATTCGATCGTCTTGTGAAGCTTTCGGTTATGCGCTTAAACCGAAACTAAATCTTTATTATCAGGCTGTTCTGACCTTTCAGGTCAATCAAAAATTCAACTAACAACAATTCCATCTGTTTCAGGTTTTATGTGTAAACCTGAGCTTTCTTGACGACCCCTTTTTCTGCGGGTCGAAGTTTCAAAAATAAGGAGAATTAAAAACAATGACAAATGAATATGAGATCAGAGATGAATTATTAACTCGCGGTTATGAGGAAGTTTCAATTCACAAGGTTGTAAAAAATTCAGTCCCTATGACGGGAATAACAATCAGAAAGGATAAAAATGAGATCATCTCACCCTGCGTTTATATCACGGAAAGAATAAGAAATCTTGAAAATGCCAAAGTTGCCTGCGACGTTATTGAACGCCGTATGGCAAGAAGCCAGGATCCTGATATCGGGGACCCTGATGAACTAATTTCAAAGGAAAATATTCTTAATAGGGTGGCCATAGGTGTTCAGAGAAGTTCGGATCAGGACCTGATCAAGCGGCCATCTGAATTTGAAGGCATTGAGCAGTTCCTGTTTATCTCCGGTGACAATAAAGATGGAAGCAGCTGGAAAGTAAAGCTTAGCCGGGCGATTCTGGACAATGCAGAGCTTAGTGAGAAAGAGGTCTGGGAAAGAGCCGAGAGAAATACATTTTCGGAAGAAAACATTTGCATCAAGCCTATGAGGAGTGTTTTTGAGGAAATTCTCGGAAAGCTTGATGATCCAGATGAATATGATGTACCCATGTATGTTG
This sequence comes from Oribacterium sp. FC2011, assembly GCF_000701645.1. NCBI lineage: Bacteria > Bacillati > Bacillota > Clostridia > Lachnospirales > Lachnospiraceae > Oribacterium > Oribacterium sp. FC2011. The sequence continues at coordinate 62,502 of NZ_JNJM01000016.1, read as the reverse complement.
TTTCCAATGAAAAGAGATTGAACGGTGCGGTGCAGATCTTCAACAAAAAAGCTGTTAAGAACTGGGCAAGAAGCCACGGGTACGACACCCTCTTCATGCTGCCCGCTTCTGTTCATGAGGTTATAGTTTTGCCGGTTGAGGTGAGCCGTATGAATTTTGAAGAGCTTAATCTGATGGTCAGGGATATCAATGCCTGTGAGGTGAATCCTATTGACCAGCTCAGTGACCATGCATATGTGATCGATCTGGCAGGCTGAAACAGTGCTAATGCCGAACAGTCTTCTGCTTCAAGCCAGGAACTTTATGACCGTGCTACAGAACTGAAGAACATGGTGGCTTAGATAACAGTCTGATCCTGATTCGGGATTATTTGGTCTATTCTGAAATTTGAGTGTTACTTCATGATAAAAGAGACTATTGCGTTGCAATAGTCTCTTTTCTATATTCCGTATATATTTTTTGCAGTTTAAGTATTTAAAATCTGCAGGCCAAATTTTATGACAGATTAAGTATTCTAAACCTGCATGTCAAATTTTATGACAGATTTAGTATTTTAAAACTATAGGTCATAGGTATCATGATTCAGCTTTGGTTGTAGTCGCCCTTATTATCCGCCACTTTGTGAGAGGAATCATCAAATTTAAAAGGAGTTACCTTGAGCGGTTTGGGCATATGTCTTTTGTCGTTTTCCGAAGCACTTTCGTACAGCTCAGACCTGGCAATTTCCGCACTTATATTTTTCAACAGTTCATTCAGATTTTTTTCTGTCCTGCTTAGAGGCTCCAAACTAAGAATTCCATCGAACATTGCATTGGCATCCATCTTTAAAGCATTCATTAATATGACAATTTCATGGAAGTTTGGATGTTTGCCGCTTTTGGAATGATTTTCAAACTGAGAAAGTCTAAGTGATGGTATACCTGTTATTTCTGAAAGGTTCTGCTGTGTAAGATTCAGTTCGATGCGACGTCTTTCAATGTTTCTGCATATGATACTCCAGTCAATCTTATAGTTTTTGGAATTGTAAACAGGATCTTCCGGATAGACTCTTTCGCTTTTTGCACGTTTTTTAATAAATGGCATGATTCTTCTCCTTATGCAGAAATTTTAACCTTGTTAGAAGAAAAAAACATTGCTAAAATGGGTTAGTTCTAACCGAATAAAGTTTAGTTAGCGAAAATTTATATATCATAACAGGCAAGATATAGATATTAACTATACCTTTGCGGGTTACTTAATACCACCGGGTAAGATTATATCCTGAAGTATGAAGCGGAGAATGTAAAAATGGTTACGCAAAGAGACTTGGTTAAATAATCTTGTACAAATTAAAAACAAATTTTTAAACCACAGGTTTATTTACAAGTCTTTATAAATCCGTTATTATCATTACGTATTAAGGGCTAGTACCGGTTTCGACGGGGACGATGCAGCTTTAGAAGCTATCCGAAAGACAGTCGCGTTAAACTTCAAACCTAAATATAAACGCTAACGATACAAGTTACGCATACGCAGCTTAATTGCTGCGTGGTCAGCCTCATTGCACTCACACATTGAGAACCTGGCCTCATCTATGTGAGAAACGACTTTAAGAGTTCCTCCTCTTAATGGGCGTATCAGAGGATACCGGTCATAGCAAGACGTGCACATCTTAGCTATGATGGGGAATCTTGGAAGTGTACTATGATAGTAGAAGGAGAGGGAATTTGTTTTCGGACACGGGTTCGACTCCCGTCTGGTCCACTAAAAAGGGATATCACCCGGATGATGAACATCCGGGTGATATCCCTTTTTTCTGTCACTTTTTAAGATATTTCTTTATATAGTGCCCGGTATAAGATTCTTTAACCTTCGCAACTTCTTCGGGAGTACCCTTAGCTATAACGGTGCCGCCCTTCTCTCCGCCCTCTGGGCCGATATCTATGATGTAATCAGCACATTTGATGACATCCAGGTTATGCTCTATTACTATTACCGTATTACCACTCTGGGCAAGCTTATCAAGCATGACTACAAGCTTGTGGACATCTGCGAAATGAAGTCCTGTAGTGGGCTCGTCAAGGATGTAGATGGTTTTTCCGGTAGGTCTGCGGCTTAGCTCTGTAGCGAGTTTGATACGCTGGGCTTCTCCTCCGCTGAGCTCCGTACTTGGCTGTCCCAGCTTTACATAACCTAGACCCACATCATAGAGTGTCTGTATCTTTCTGGTTATGGTAGGAACATTTTTAAAGAACTCAAGGGCTTCCTCGACGGTCATTTCCAGAACGTCGTAAATGTTCTTTCCTTTGTATTTGACATCCAGAGTCTCTCTGTTGAATCTCTTGCCGTTACATACCTCACATGGAACATACACATCCGGAAGGAAGTTCATCTCTATCTTTACGATACCGTCGCCCTGGCAGGCTTCACATCGGCCGCCCTTAACATTGAAAGAAAATCTTCCTTTACTGTAGCCATGAGCCTTTGCATCCTGAGTGCCGGCAAAGAGATCTCTGATGAGATCAAACACTCCGGTGTAGGTTGCAGGATTTGATCTGGGAGTACGGCCTATGGGTGACTGGTCTATGGCGATTATCTTATCAAGCTGTTTGATGCCGTCTATACGTGTATGCTTTCCTGCTATGATACGTGCCCTGTTAAGCTGGCGTGCCAGTGACTTATAAAGTATTTCGTTTACAAGAGATGACTTGCCGGATCCTGACACACCTGTGACACAGGTAAATACACCGAGAGGAAATTCCACATCGATATTTTTCAGATTATTCTCCCGTGCACCAACGACTTTTATCCATCCGTTGGGCTTGCGTCTTTTCTTAGGTACCTCGATCTTCAGCTTGCCGCTCAGGTACTGACCTGTTATGCTCCTGGGGTTTGCCATGATCTCGTCTATATTACCGGTGGCGATAACTTCTCCGCCCTCGGAACCTGCTCCCGGTCCTATATCTATGATGTAGTCGGCAGCTCTCATGGTATCTTCATCATGTTCTACCACAAGCACTGAATTACCCAGGTCACGGAGATGCTTCAACGTGCCGATGAGACGGTCATTGTCACGCTGGTGCAGTCCTATACTCGGTTCATCAAGTATGTAGGCTACTCCCACAAGACCTGATCCTATCTGGGTGGCCAGACGTATACGCTGGGCTTCGCCTCCGGAAAGAGTTCCGGCAGCGCGTGACAGGCTCAGGTAATCAAGACCTACATCCAGCATGAAGGTTATTCTGTTTCTGATCTCCTTCAGGATCTCGTCAGCAATCTTATGCTGCATGGGAGTGAGCTCCAGTCCCTGAACCCATTCATTAAATTTGGTGATGGATAATGTTGTGGCCTCGTAAATATTGAGATCACCGACTGTGACTGCAAGGCTTGAGGGTTTAAGTCTCGCGCCGTGACAGCTTGGGCAGGGAGTTATGCGCATGAACTGTTCATACTCTGCCTTCATCCTGTCGGAGAAGCATTCTCTGTAGCGGCGGTTAACATTGGAAACAAGTCCCTCGAAGGCTACATGGTGTTCGTTGCCGTTTCCGAACTGGGACTCGTAGTAAACAGTAACCTTTTCGTCTCCTGTTCCGTTAATGATTATGTCTCTGGCCTTTTCACTCAGTTCATTAAAAGGTGTATCCAGACTGAAATCGTATTTTTCGGAAAGCGCCTTCAGCATGGCATGGGTATAGCTTCCCTCATCCTTTGAGTTCATCCATCCCATAACCGAGATGGCACCTTCATTTATACTCAGGCTCTCGTCGGGGATCATGAGGGCAATGTCAAATTCCATTTTATAGCCGATTCCGAAACATTCGGGACAGGCACCGAAAGGATTGTTGAAGGAAAAGCTTCTGGGCTCGATTTCTTCGATGGATATGCCGCAGTCTGGGCATGCAAAGCTGGTGGAAAAATTCACGGATTCACCGCCGATGACATCCACAGTCATATGGCCTCCGCTTAACTGCATGACCTGCTCTGTTGAATCCGCCAGACGTTTTTCGATACCTTCTCTTATGACGAGACGGTCAACAACTATTTCGATGTTGTGTCTGATGTTTTTCTCAAGCTGTATTTCTTCGGAAAGCTCGTAGAGATTTCCGTCGATACGCACTCTTACATATCCGGAACGACGGGCACTGTCCAGAACCTTTTCGTGCATGCCCTTTTTTCCTCTTACAATGGGAGCAAGCAGCTGGATTCGTGTTCCGTCCTTCATGAGAAGAAGCTGATCCACAATCTCATCTACTGTCTGCCGTCTGATTTCTCTTCCGCAATTCGGGCAGTGAGGGATACCGGCACGAGCGTACAAAAGACGCATGTAATCATAAATCTCGGTAACGGTTCCAACCGTTGAACGTGGATTTCTGTTTGTGGATTTCTGGTCTATGGATATGGCCGGGCTGAGACCCTCGATCATATCCACCTTTGGCTTCTCCATCTGTCCCAGGAACTGTCTTGCATAGGACGAGAGGGACTGCATATATCTTCTCTGCCCTTCGGCATAAATGGTATCAAATGCAAGTGATGATTTACCTGAGCCGGATAAACCTGTCATGATGACAAGCTCATCCCTTGGGATGTCCAGATCCACATGCTTGAGATTGTGTTCACTGGCTCCCCTGATCTTGATGTAATTCTTTCCCATTACTACTCCGCTTTATATGATCAAAAAAGTAAAATGCTATAAAAAACCCGGCAAACAAATGTTTGCCGAGTAATTGTATCATGGTTTAAATCGAAAATCAATATAACGAATATATGTTTCGCTTTTATTTATGATTATTTTATATTTACATGTTCTGTGCCTGATGCAGATACATGTGTATGCGGTCTGCTATAAGTCCCGATACGAGGCCTATCAGTGCTCCGGCAACAACTCCCGCCACCATAAGTACGGGGAGATAAAAAAACAGTGCGTCGCTGTGAAGCAATAACACCGCAGCCAGCAGCTGACCCACATTATGCATTACACCACCGGTGATACTCACAACTGTTCTTTGAAACCCACCTATTTTTATAAGTACGGTCATAAACAGGAAACTAAGTGCAAAACCTGACAGAGAGTATGCAAGCGTCATGGTGTTGCCAAACATAAAGCTTACCAAAAGAATTCTTAGGATACTTATGATGAATGTCGGCACAGCACCTAATGTGTAAAGGCCTATGACTGTAACTATATTCGGAAGTCCCAGTTTGACTCCCGGTACACCTATATTGATTGGGATCATTGCTTCCACATAGCTAAGGATCATTGCCAGTGCCAGAAGCATCCCGTATAAACTTGTTTTTCTTGATGATATTTTCATAACGGTAATTATAAGCGAAGGGTATTTTAATCGCAAGTATAAGTACTGCGTATGGCAGTGCTTAAGTTATTGCAAAGTAAAAGCGGTATCCTTCCGGATACCGCTTTGCTTTTCTGTTTAGTCCTCTGATACTTTTCTTGCAAATAATATATTAATTACAATTAAGGTACGTGGAAATCTAAAAATTAAAGCTTAACTACGTTTACTGCCTGAGGTCCCTTTGCGCCATCCTGAACGTCGAACTCAACATTCTGTCCCTCTTCAAGTGACTTGAATCCATCACCTGTAAGACCTGAATAGTGAACGAAAACGTCCTTGCCTGACTCATCAGAAATGAAACCGTAACCCTTCTGATTGTTGAACCACTTAACTGTACCCTTCATTGTGTATACCTCCATAAAGTAATGCAGAATAATTACTGCAACGGAATAAATATTAGCATAAACCAAAATCAAGGTCAATCAAATGTATACAAACCAGTCATACATTTTTGAAGGGTGAAGCATAAATAAAAATAATATGGACAATGATGGGATGGAGTGGTCCGGGGGGACGGAGTCAGTGGTCCATGTGAAAATGGACCACTGACTCCGTCCCCCCGGACTACTCCGACCCAACAAGGTCACTTTGCTGAATCATAAAGTTCCTGAAGCTCGGCCACAGAAAAACTATAATGCTTCTCGCAGTAATCACAGAAAACATCCTGTGTTTTTTTGTCGGCGATCAGATCTTCAAGCTCCTTCTTTCCAAGGGAAATAAGAGCCTTTGATACTTTCTCTCTGCTGCAGTTACAATGAAAACGTACCGGTATATGATCATTGATCTCCAGATCCATATCACCGAGGATGAACTGAAGCATCTCTTCCGGCGTCATGCCTTCGTCAAGCATGGCGGTTACGGACTTGATAGTTGAAAGCTTTTCTTCAAGCTTCGAGATAACATCTTCCGTAGCATCCGGCATAAGCTGAAGGATGAAACCGCCGGACTGCTTTACAGTGTTGTTTGTGTTCATCAGAACACCGAGTCCGACTGAAGAAGGTATCTGCTCGGAAACGGCAAAATAATACGTAAGATCCTCTGCGATCTCTCCGGTCTGAAGATCCACGGAACCGATGTAGGGCTCCTTGAGACCTATATCCTTTATGACACTGAGCTTGCCTTTTCCGAGAGCCTCTCCCACGTTGAGATGTCCTGCTTTGTTTGGAGGAAGAAGGACATTGGCATTGGAAACAAATCCTTTCACGTTGCCGAGGTTGTCGGCAGTGGCTGTTAATCCTTTTATGGGACCGTCGCCCTTTATGGTAAGTGTGAGCACGCTTCTGTCACCCTTTAAGTCAACACCCATCATCAGCGCTGAGCTCATAAGTCTTCCGATGGCTGCTGTACATATAGGGAAGGTGTTGTGGGTTTTTCTGCATTCCTCAACCAGATCTCTGGTTGTGCATGCAAATGCTCTGATCAGTCCATTAGCCGCAGTTGCTCTTACCACATAATCATGACTGCCCTCGATTTTTAATCGAGGGAGCCTCGCGGCTTTGAGCGGTTCAAAAGAATCCGTAAGGATTCTATCATTATCAGTGCCGGCGGAAGCATTACCCTCCACACCGGCACTTATGTTTGTCCTGATCTTATCGGACATTACTGTTCAGCTCCTGCCATAGCCTTGAGCTCATTTTCCTGGTCTATGCGCATGTGGCACTTCTTGTACTTCTTGCCTGATCCGCAAGGGCACTGATCGTTAGGATAGATCTTCTTTCCTTCTCTGCGGATGGTTCCTGAAGCCTTCTGCTGACGGTAAAGCTCATGACGCTTCTCTTCTGTAAGGATGGAATCCCATGCAGGAAGTCCGTAAAGCCAGCTAGCCTTTGCCTCTACCATGTTGTAGTAAAGCTTCTCAGGATCGATCTCGATCTTAACCTGAGTGTTCTCGTCCATGGTTTCGATAGGATTGTGATATCCCTTTAAAGACTCGTCGATTCCGTCAAGTACTCCTGTGAAATGGAATACGTCGATGCCGAAGTGGTCAGCAAGCTCCTTGACAGTTCCTTCGTATACATGTGAAGGATCCTTGAGTACTTCCTCATAGAATCCCTTCTCAAGTGCGAAGTACTCCTGCCAGAGTCTCTCCTGGTCAGCCTTTGAAAGTCCGTTGCCGTAAGCCTGGGTTCTCCAGGTTTCAAGTAATGTTGCCATAAAAATCTCCTCACCCTGTCACAGGGTTTCCTTTTTGATAATGTTTCGGTCTGACATTATACGACAGACCACCACACTATTCTACTATATTTATCGCAAATCTGGTGTATAAATATTGTCCATATCATCAAATTCCTGATTTTCTCCACCCATAGCCCAGATAAATGTGTAGTTATGGGTTGCGGAAGCACAATGAATGGACCATGAAGGTGAGATAACAGCATCATAATTGTGCATTACTATATGTCTTGTTTCCTGAGGTTCACCCATGAAGTGGAATACAACCTGATCCTCGGGTACCTCAAAATAGGTATAGATCTCCATACGTCTCTCATGTGTATGAGCAGGCATGGTGTTCCATACTGAACCCGGCTTAAGCTCTGTCATACCCATGCTGAGCTGGGCAGTCTTAAGTACATCGGGATGGATGAACTGGTTAATGACACGCTGGTTTGCAAGCTCCGGCTCTCCGCAGGGTCTGTGGTTTGCTTCTGCCATGGTTATAAGCTTTGTTTCGTAGCTTACATGGGCAGGTGCCGATACCATGTAGAATTTTGCTGGCTTCTCTGCATCATCAGATGAGAAAAGAACTTCCTTTGCTCCCTTTGTGATGTAAAGGCAATCCTTGTAGCCAAGCTTATATTCTGTACCGTCAACCAGGATCTTTCCGGATCCGCTGCCGATATTGAAGATACCTATCTCACGTCTTTCAAGTATATAGTGTGTTCCAAAATTATGCCAGCAATCGATGCCTTTGTCCAGAGAAACTGTTTCATGTACAGGCATACATCCAAATGTAACCATACGGTCAACATGGGAGTAAACTGCAACTACTTCGTCCGGTTTGTAAAGGTCTGTGATCAGAAATTCGTTTCTGAGTTCTTCTGTTGTGTATCTTTTTACATCTCTCTGATTTGCACTGTATCTTATATCCATTGATAGCCTCCTGAAAAAAACAATGCTCTTTGGTTTATAAAAATGGGATCCGGAGCTCTGTCAGAAGAGGTCTTCCGAACCAATATTTATTATACATAAGAATGACGGAATTTCAACACTTAAAGCGCTTACAAGATAAATCTATAAACCGGTTCACAAAACACACAAAACTAAGCCATCCGGGAGGGCTCTCGCTGGCGGGAACTATCTCAGATGGCTGTTCTTATAATTTCTATTTGTCTGCTTTGATGTGAGCAGTTCGGAATCCGGTCCTGCTCTACTTCTACTTTTCTGCGTTTGTAATGTTATCTGCTATAGGTCTCCCCTGATCATCCAGATTCAGCTTTTTCTTATCCAGAAGGTGCTGGGTCAGGCGCTTTACTCCCTGAAGGATGATGGCCCAGATGGGAACTCCCACGATCATACCTACAAATCCAAAGAGACCGCCGAACAAAAGGATGGAGAACAGAACCCAGAAACTGCTGAGACCGGTTGATCCATGAAGTATGCTGGGGCCGATGATGTTACCGTCTAGCTGCTGAAGGATCAGGATAAAGATGGCAAAATACAGGGCCTTGATAGGGCTTTGTATCAATATAAGTATGATGGAAGGTATGGCTCCGATAAAAGGTCCGAAGAATGGGATTATATTGGTAACTCCCACTATAACGGAAACCAGCATGGTGTAAGGCATATCCATTATGCCCAGGACTACGAAGCAGATTATACCAATGATAAAGGAATCAATGATCTTTCCGACAATGAAGCCGCCGAACATCTTATCAATCTCTTTTAACTCAGATAACACTTTCTGTGCATACTTCTCCGGAAGTATAGCGAAAAGAATCTTGCGGGCGCTTATCTGCATGGAATCCTTGGAATTGATAAGATAGACCATGACGATGAGACCGATAAGGAAGTTTTTGACCCATGTTACAGCTGACCATATTCCTATTCCCAGGGAAGTCATAATATTTCTCAGGCTGGGGAGCAGGGAGTTCTGAATATAGTTCTGAATGGAAGCACTTGATTTTTGTACTTCTTCAGCAAGATAAGCACTTATACCGGTATCATTTGTAAAGCCAAGTATGGCATTATATATACGTTCTCCTACACCATGAGTATCCGACGAGACTTCAAATATCTCTGAGAGGTCATCAGCGTCGAGACCTCTCAAAGTAGTATACAGACTGCCCAAAGACTTGGAAAGTTCAGGAATGATCATTGAAACGAGTCCGAAGACTGCTATCAACACAAACAGCACTGAAAAAATCGTAGCAGAGATACGGCTGACTCTTGCGATGAATTTCTCTCTCTTATGAATATCATTTTCGGTGTTTTGTTTAGGGGATGGTTTGATGACTTTGTCCAGAAGCTTGCCGGTATATTTATAAATAAGCTTGTAGGCAGGGTTCACAAGATAAGCCATGACAGCACCGGTTATGATGGGTGATAATATACCTATAAGCTTGTTGAACCAGTCGGTTACGATTTTAAAGTTGTGTAAGGTCAGTATAACAAAGGCACTTCCAACTATGACCAGGAATGCCGTTATACCCCAACGTTTCTGTGTTTCCCACTTCTCTTTATTCACTGCTGTCCTCCGGGATGATTCTGTATAAGCATCAGGCGAAAGATTTCGGCCTGTCTAATATAAAACTACAATAGTGAAGAATCACATTCAGAGCAGATATAGGTTATGACTTAATCGGCTCTTTTTACTACTATAAATATGATACTTCACTTAAGAATTATAGCATAGTATAACTGAATTTTCTTTTTATTAACAGAATAGGGGGAGCTTTTTTCTTCCCGATGCTGACAAAAAAACCGGTGAACATCTCACCGGTTTAAAAATCATACGATTTTTTGGAGTAAGACCAAAACGCCGTACCACACGCTTGACTCCTAGCCTATTTGCTAGGTGGGAGACCCCACGAATACCACTATAGTCCTTTACCAAACGGAAGGCATTATATTATGTATTCAGATATCGGAATCCCGTATGTCGTATTTGTAGGTTCAATTTGTGCGGCCTCGCACGTTCCAGTTATTTACTTCTTAAGCGAATTATAACAGAACATATTTTTCTATTCAAGCAATGTGCAAAACTGTCATAGAAATTTTAGAAATAAAAAAATTTCTTTTTTTCGCGATAAGGCTGGTCATTTACAGCAACTGAATTTGTGCACCTTCATCTGATCATATATAAGAAGGAGGGTTCCGTCTTTAACACTTATCTCCGCCTCTGTCCCAACGAACTCATTGCTTATTCCGGTGGGCATGGTGTTTTGCAGTTCCACATCATTAACAATGTATTTAAGGCCTTTTTCTGTAACTCCCCGGCACCTGTCCGATATAGCCAGGGCGGAAAAATAGCCCTTCATTTCTGCCGGAAATTTCATGGATTCGTTATGTATGGCCGTTATGATCTGAAATTCATTGTAAACATATCCCCGGCAGCCCCGTGATGCCAGAAATCCAAGTATCTGAAGATTGGCGATGCTATGATCGATGCGTTTTCCTGTTCCTCCTATGATATGGAATTCTGTAAAGCCCTGGTCGAGACCAAGCCGTACACAGGCCATCATGTCGGGATCATTTTTCACAGGATCTATAACCTTTGTTTCAATGCCGTCAACCTTCAATTTCCTGAGATGATGGATGTAGTCGGCTTTTTCGGCATCCTCAAATATGTCGAGATCCTTTACGGGACCGGTGGTGCCTGCCACCCCATCGATATGCATTGAGTCGAAATCCCCCACAAGGAGATCCGGGTGTATGCCGGACTTTTTCAAATTGGTATAACCTGCATCAGCGGCTATGATGTAGTCCTCTTCTGTTAGCTCTATGGGGATTCCGAAATAGTCACCCGCACCGACAATTATGCATCGCTTCATATATTTTGCCTTTCGTTGATATGGCGGAAACCCATCACTTTTATGTTGTGGGTTTCCGCCATTGTTGTTTTTGGGATAATGCTTACTTCTCTCTGTTTCTCATATTCCGGAAAAAATCTGTCATCAAATGTGTACAGTCATCAAGAAGGAGTTCTTTTGTTACTTCACATTGGTGATTGAACCTTTCCTCATGCAGCATATCAAGTATTGAACCGCAGCAGCCGGACTTTTGACTCATTGCACCTATGACAACCCTCGGAATCCTGGCCTGGACGATAGCTCCCGCACACATGGGACAGGGCTCCAGGGTGACATACATGGTGCAGTCTTCCAGCCGCCAGTCATCAAATGCCTTGCATGCTTTCCTGATGGCTATGATTTCCGCATGCATAAGGGAACTGTGCATTTTATTACGCTTGTTGTAGCCCCTGCCAATGATGGTTCCCGGGAGGATGCCGTGAGCTTCAGCATTCTTATCTGCCTTGGTGTTTGGATCTGTACCGTCATAGACTATGATGCAGCCTATGGGGACATCACCGCTCATGGCAGCCTTTTGAGCTTCCCGGATGGCAAGCTTCATATACTTTTCTTCCTGGGTTAAATTCATAAATACAATCCTTATTTACCCTTCGCCTGATCCTGTTTTATGAGGATACGGATGGCTTCAATGGCAGTTCGAATGGCTTTGTCCGTGTCATGTTCGATTACATTTGTGAGTCCGGCCTTCTCACGTTCCTGGTTTGACATTACGAAAAGAACCGCGCCCACTCTTACCCTGAGATAGGCACCTACGGTAAAGATGGCAGCGGATTCCATTTCGGAAGCCTTGCAGCCAAGCTTAAGCCAGGAATACCATTTGTTCAGGAGCTCGTAATTAACGGGAAGATCCTCCGGTTTGTGCTGACCATAGAAGGCATCCTTGCATTCCACAACCCCCACATGATGTTTGAAGCCCAGATTCTCTGCGGCAGTTTTAAGAGCAGAGGTCACTTCAAAATCCGGGACAGCGGGCCACTCGATGGGGGCATATTCTTTGGAAGTTCCCTCCATACGTATCGCGCCGCTGGCAATGACTACATCTCCGGACTCAACATTGAGATCCATGCCACCTGCGGTTCCTACGCGTAAAAAGGTATCAGCACCGCACATGCACAACTCTTCAAGGGCAATTGATGCGGAAGGACCGCCGATGCCCGTTGAGGTAACGGACACAGGAACCCCGTCGAGAGTTCCCGTGTAGGTAACATATTCACGATTATCCGCTACGAATTCCGGGTTATCAAAATACTTTGCAATCTTCTCGCATCGCTTAGGGTCACCGGGAAGAAGGACATATCTGCCCACCTGCCCCGGAGCAACGCCAATATGATACATGGTTTTGTCTTCTGAATAATTAATCATAATAATCCCCATTCCGCCGTTTTGAGTTGGCGGCACAAATAGTAATGAATGATTTTTTCACACTATGCAAGCTCCAATGCAATAAGCATCATGTTGTTAAAGGACTTTTCACGTTCATCTGCGGTAAGCTCACCGGACTTGAAAAGATGATCGGAAATGGTAAGTATGGTAAGAGCGTTCTTGTGTGCTGCGGCAGCATTCATGTAAAGACCGGCAGACTCCATCTCAACGGCAAGGCAGCCCATGTCTCTCCACCTTTCGTTTTTACCCTTTCTCTTGTCGTAGAATACATCTGAGGTTAAGACATTTCCAACGTGCACATCCACCTTCAGGTTTGCAGCGGCATCAACTGCCTTTGCGAGAAGACCGTAGGATGCGATAGGTGCAAAGGTTCCCGGAAGCTCAAACTGTGATACGTAGTTGGAATCCGTGCAGGCACCCATGGCGATGATGACATCATTGAGATTGAGGTCGTCCTGTAAGCCTCCGGCAGAGCCGATACGGATAATGTTGTCTACGTCGTACATGTTGTAAAGCTCATAGCTGTAGATGCCGATGGAAGGCACGCCCATTCCGCCGCCCATTACGGAAACCCTCTTACCCTTGTAGGTTCCGGTGAAGCCCAGCATATTTCTTACTGTATTGAAGCATACGGGATTCTCAAGATAGGTTTCTGCGATGTACTTTGCGCGAAGGGGATCTCCCGGCATAAGGACAGTTTTTGCAATGTCTCCAAGATTTGCTTTGTTGTGCGGTGTTGGCATTTTTCATTTCCTCCTAGAATTGATGTGTCAGTCAGGGGCCCTGACTGGCCTTGGTTTTATCCACCGTTCCCGGTGGATTTCTTTTATAGTTATTTTTACTGAAGCAGGTTTTCCGGTCCGAAGCTCTCAGGGAGCAGCTGGGCCAATGTATAAATTTTGTAGTCTTCCGTGCTCCTGGCAAGTATGATCTCGAAGGTGTCAGGATCGCAGAATTCTCTCATGACCTGCCGGCAGATGCCGCAGGGCGAGGCATACTGTAAAGGTTCACCCTCAAGTCCTCCTGTGATCACGATACGTTTGAAATCCTTTACTCCTTCACTTACAGCTTTAAAAAATGCTGTCCTTTCGGCACAGTTTGCTGCCCCGTAGCTGGAATTCTCCACGTTGCAGCCTCCGAAGATCCGGCCGTCGGAACTGAGTAGTGCGGCCCCCACCCTGAAGTGAGAGTATGGGGCATAGGAAAAGTTTCGCATGTCCAGTGCCTTCTCTATAAGTGTTTTTAAGTCAATATCTGTCATATTTTTGCCTTTCCCGGATGTCCGGAATGTAAACTCGGTCCGGAATTTTCAAGGTCGAAAGCATTGATCCCGAAGTGCCTTTAATCATCAGTCTCAAGCCTGAAACCCAGAGGATATTTGCGGGGCTCCTTCTTGTTAAGTATCTCGGCACTTTCCGAAGCCGCCAGGCGGAAGTCCTGTCTGGTTATGAGGCGTCCGTCATTCTGGTCGATCTCAGCCCGGAGAAGGGTTTTTGACCAGGTCATGTCGAAAAGATTTCTTACATAACGGGCGTTGGTAAACTTGCCGGACTTTGTAACCTTTTCCGGAAGCTTGTCAAAATACTTAAGGATCTCTTCGCGGAGTCCTTCCTCAAGACTGAACTTATTTCTGCGAACCATCCTGAGGAATATATCGCCGAGTTCCTTTCTGCTGAAGTCTTTGAACTCGATTTCACTGTACATTACCTTATCAATGTCAGGAACATCCTTACGTACTTTTTCAAGCTCTTCGAATGTGAGTGCAAGGATTACAACCAGATTCCTGTTGGCTTCCATTTCCGAGATAAGAGTTTCCAGCGCTTCCTTATGGAAGTTATATTCAGGTTTGTCGTTATCTTCATCAGTATCGTCAAAATCTTCGCTTTCCTCATCCAAATCGCCAACCATCTCCTTGATTTCCGGATATGGCTCATCTATGAAGAGGATGGAGTCCAGAGCATCTCTGCATATGCTGAGAGTTTTTGGAACGGTTTCTCCCGGGACTGTTCCCATGAGATCCTTCATGCTGTGCTCTATGATCTCGCCCTTTTTGAGAATGCCTTTCTCACGAAGGATATCGCCGAGAAGTCTCGCCACAACAGTTCTGCCTGTTCCGGGATTACCTACAAACCTTATATTGAGAGGCTGTTTCGTTTCCGACATTTCCTTAATGAGGATATTTAATTGTTCACGGACCTCCTCGGTGCCGATCATATCCACAAGCTCCTGCTCCGGAGTTGAGGTATCGTGGTGCTTTACTATAAGGTCGCCAATGTCTTTACCGGTAATTTCCGTAAGGCTCTTTTCTTCTGTAGGCTTTTTATTTTCTGAAGCTTTGGATGACTTTTTCTTTTCATTCTTTGCATCCGGTTTATCCTTTTCTTCTTCCGTGATGCTCTGCTCCAGCTTCTTAAGAACCATTTCCTTAACTATCTTTCCTATGGTATTCATTCCATAGAAACGTCCATCGGACTTCTCTTCCGCTATACGTTTTCTGAATATGGTCAGAGCTTCCGGGGAAATGCTGTAGCCGTAATCCTCAAGCTGGGAAACCGCTGTTTCCTCAAGAAGCTTTTGGTTTAGTGGCGGAAGTGTTACCACCTCAACTGTAAAGATATCCCCTATTACATCCGCTACCTGATTAAGGATCTTCTTCTCAACGTAGGGTATCCTGAAAACATATCTGTACATATCCTTTTGTCCGTACAGGAACAGAAGGAAATCTCTGAACTCAGGATCGTCTATCTGTCCAACCCAGGCGCTGATATCTATGCAGTACATACTGGCCTCGGTCTGGACTATGAACTGCTTTGCCATGGTGGTGGGAAGACCTATGGATCTTCCGCAGGCAAGCTGTATCTCACAGCCGCCGTACTCTGACGGAAGCAGATTCTCATCACGCATGAAATCGAAAAACATTGAGACTCTGGCGTTAATGCCTATATCCTGCTCTGCCGAGAAAAGATAGGCTCTGTCCTCCAGGACATCAATGAACTCCTCTGTCTGAAGAGCCGGAGCGATGCGGTTCAGGCGTTCGCAAAGTGAAATGAGACTGTCACTGCCTTTAAGATTCTTTATTCTCTGAAAAGCCGGGGCGATGTCGCCGTCTTCCTTCTTGTTTCCGAAGGAGATGGGATCCTGTCCGAGCTTTTTCTCGGGTTTTTTGGATTTTACATTATCCTGATCCTTGCCTTTTTTGGAAGGCTTACCCAGGGTGCCGGCGCCCTCTTCCCCTACTGTTACTATTTCTGTATCATCAGAGTCTTCGGAATCCTCCTTCGTGGATGTATCAGGAGCTGTCCTCATGCGTTTGCGGCTTGATGCCCCCTTTGCCTGTTCATGGCCGCTTTCTTTGCTGCCGCCTTCTTCGAAACCGGTAAGCTTCTCGGTATGGGATTCTTTGCCGGAAGATTTTCTCTTATGAGCGCCTCCGGATTCAGGTTCATTCTGCTCTGATTCATCATCTTCTTCGTCCTCATCACTGAGGGCGCTGATTCTGTAGTTGATTATGGCTTCCTGAACATCGTAATCCATCTCGAATCTGTTCTGGAGAATCTGTCTAAGGTAGTAAACCGCTTTCTCCTCGTCAAGAACATTTTCATCATAGATAAAGGTGGTTTTTGTGACTCCAAGGTACTGTACTTCCAGAGGAAGTTGTTCTGTCATGTCCTTGGCAATGATGTGTGAAGGAACACTCATGTCTTTTTCCGAAACAGCGGCAAGCCACTGCTCGTCAATAAAAACTGTTAATGCTCTCATATAGTTCTCCATTCTTAGCCTATTTTTGAAAGCTGTCCTGCAATACTGCCATCGTAATTGTAATAAACGATAGTATTGTAATCAGAGAATAATAAATATGATTCCTGATCCTTTTTGTTTGATTTAAACATTATGATGCCGGGATGAGGAATATTCTTGCCGACGTAGGTGTAGGTGATTGTATCAAGGCCATCATCGTCCAGCAGAAGTACATTGAGCACGGTTTCGGAGGTTTCTGTAATCTCCATGGTATAATATTTTGTCTTTGTGTTTTGGAACGTTATGGGACCGGAATATATTCCGGTGAAGCTGTTTCCGTGCAGCTGGGCAGCTCTCACTTTTGCCAGGTTTACAGCATTTTGATCACTGCTCATACGAACCATGACATGACCGTTAACTGTCCACCGACCAAGGGGATCCACTGTTAATCCATCCGGGGTGACGGTGTTGACAAGATAAGAATCGGAATTCAGGAAATAGTATCTTTCTGCCAGCCCGTTTCCTGTGGTGTCAGCCCACAGCCAGGCACCCTTTGCGTCTTCTATCTGCTGTAATGTCATTGTTGAAGCATCTATACCCCGGGCGTTTGGATTCATGGCGTAAGTGGGTTCGCTCATTCCGGTATTTGCGATGGTTCCCTCTCCTATGATGGTGTAGGCGAGGGATTCCATTGGAAATGCGAGGAGCATGAAAAACGCCATTGAAAGCGCCTGAAGTTTAACTGCACGTTTAGATATTGTTGTCTTTGTATTTTTCATAATTTCAACCTGCTATTCTATAAAAACACGAACAAAATCTTATATATAATAATAGCATAGTTGTACCGAAAGTTTGACGTATTTTTTCTGCATATCCGGAATCAAAAGAAAAAATCTTTCATTGCTTTTGCAACAAAAACCCGGAGTCATATAGGAATCCGGGTAAATCATGAGTAGACATCTCTGCGATGTCCGATGTTAAGTACAAGAATAACAACCTGGTCATCTTTCCGAAATGGCGAAAAAACAGGACAAAATAAAAACGGCAGAAACCACGTAATTCCAATGAGAATACGGGTTTCTGCCGTTTTTTAAATTCTGAGGTCGATGGGACTTGAACCCACACGTCAGGGACACAGGAACCTAAATCCTGCGCGTCTGCCAATTCCGCCACAACCTCACGTTGGTGTATGATGCAATCACCGTTCTATCTTAGCAAATGAGGGGCGGATAATCCAGTGGTTTTTGACACTTTGAAATGGTACGGAAAATGCAAGGCGTAAAATAATATATAAAATTAATTGTTGTCGATATATATGATGTAGATATGGATTAGTGCGATTATCCGCCTCTCGGGGCGGGGAATATAGAGATTGTGGTGATTTGTATGAAACAGATTATTAGATTATTAGTGACGATAATAATAGGGGTATTGTTTTTGTCGGGACAGGCTTTGGCTGATACGGCTTATACTAGAGATGCTAAATTGATAACTGAGACAACACATCCGGGAATCAGTCCCGGGAGTTATCCCGGGGTTTATTCGGTTGTAGCTGTAAAAGGTGATAAGGAGGCAACTGCCACTTTGGGTATCTCCAGCCTCTCTAAAGATAATCTGAATGCTCCTACCCGGGAATCTCCCGCTATCATCATGGGTGCCGCTGTTCCTTATGAGAAAAAGACGGGACCGACGACGTTCACACCTATTTCGGGAGGCAGTCTTTATGCGCCTTACAGTTATTTCCGTTATGAGATCATATCAGAGCAGGGACAGGATGGTACTACCCACACTAAGCTTTCGGGCTTTGACGGCAGTTATGTCATCATCCGTGTGGATGTAAGTGATCTTATCACTGATGCGCCGGCAAACAGCTTTCTTCATGTTAAACAGGAGGGTAATGCTGCCCTTATGGTCACCTTAGGGCAGGGTGGTTCTAACGGAGCGAAAACTTTTTCTGATGCAGCCGGTAACAAGAGTGGTGTGTACTCTCTTGCAAATAATGCGGCTTCTCTTAAAGATACTTCCGGAGACCAGATGGATAAGCCTTATTTGGATATCATCCTTATGTCTTCCGGAACTCTTGTGGCAGGTGCGGATACCGGAACTACGGATCCCACTCAGATAACGGCTGACTTTAAGCTTAAGTTCTACGTGGATCAGACTGAGGACTATGATCCTGATCTTGGTGATACTTATGTTCCGGGATCGGGAGGCACAACTACACCAACTCTTGAACAAAAATGGATTAATAGGTATTACAACGAAGAAAAGATGCCAGCGGGCACAACAGTTACAAGCTATACCGTAAAGGGTTCTGATCTGGAGCTTGAGGTTGTGAATGAGGATGGTCCCAGAGCAAGCGCTCCTGAATTCTGGTCACTCAGAAAAGCGCTGGCTTGGACAGACTATAATGATTCACCCATAAAGATGATCTGTGAAGTTCCGGTGCTGGAAGGCCTTCTGGTTGATGGTACTGGTTACAGTGGCAGTCGAAAGGTAATCTTTGATGTAAACAGCTTCGACATCCAGATTGCAAATCATCAGTCAACCGATGCCGCAGCCCTGACGGTTAGAAATGCTACCCTGACAATAAAGGATGGCTTCAACACTACAGGTGCTGAGCTTGCGGTGGGTAACAATGCAAGGATGTCTATAGAATCCGGCGGAACGCTCATAATAGACGAAACTTGTCAGTTGGAAGTGGAATATGATGCGGCCTCCACCACTCCGCCTGCTGAGGGAGAAACCACCCCGGCCCAACCGGATTTGAACAACGGAATCATCAACATAGAATCCGGCGGAAAAATCATAAATAACGGTGTGCTGACTATAGAAGGAACTGAGGGAAAGCCCATAGATCCGGCTACCCCAACCATACGTGACAAAAAAGATGCGGTGCTTAATATAAAGGCAGGGGGAACTCTGGAGAATAATGGTTGTCTCCTCTCCTATGGTGAGCTTTACTGCATGGGAACCATAATTAACAATGGTAAGTATACCGACCTTATTGAATCGAAGGATCCTGATAAAGGTAATTTCACTTATCACAAGGGCATACAGATTTCATGGAAGGATGATGTTACCCAGGACAGCGTTTATATGGGACACCTCTACGTGGGAAGGGCGGCTGACGGTACCACAAGTGCTTCTGCACGTCTCGAGAACACCGGTGACATAGTTATGGTACCGGGAATCTTTGAGTGCTACGGAACTTTGGTCAATTCCTCTGCCGGAAATATTTATCTCTGTCCTGTAGAAGAGGCTATCATCCCCATAAAGGCAACAGTTGATCAGCCTCTTATAAGGGAAAAGAGGGTCAAGCTGGGAACTCCAATGAAGAGCTACTTCTCTCTTAATGCCGGAGGAAACCTTCAAAATGCAGGAACCCTGCGGGCGGCTGAAGTGGCGATAGTGAACAATGGCCGAACCGGAACATTGACACCTATGGAAAGTACTAACAGACTTTTCAAGGAGCTTTATCTGAGTGTTTTGGGTACTGCCGAAAACAGCGGAAATATTTTACTCGACAGTATCAATGTTTTCGGTCAGATGAGTAACACGGGAACATTGGGCACAAAGGTAGTGATCTCTTCCAATACTACTCAGGAGGGTGTGCTGGTTGATAGCGCTGCCACGAAAATCACTGATGTTTTCAATGCTGCTTTGACCGTTGATGGCAATACCAATACCTGGAGGCATGCGCAGTGTAAAGAGCTTAATATCACTCCCGCAACTCAGACCTGCGCGGGAGGAACCACACCTGCCTGGACGGCTACTCCGAAGACAGACACTCAGGGGCAAAACATTCGGTATTGGGTGGAAGTTTATTCTGGAAATACTACTGAACCTGTGACTACGAGGACTCTCACGGCCAATACAGCAAACAACATTACAGGACCGGCACTGCCATATACCAACGGAAATGTTTTATACAGATTCTATACACTTGACGGTATCAACAGTGTTAATGCCAATGCATCGGTAACTGTAAGCTCCGATCACACTACCCCACCGGCAGCCTATGGGGATCTCATTTACAACGGACAGAATCAGGCCCTGGTTACAACCGGCGGTAATGCTTCCGGCGAGCTTGAATACAGACTTGGTGAAAACGGCAGCTGGAGTTCTGAGGTTCCTACCGCAAAGAATGCAGGTACCTATACAGTTTACTATCGTATTAAGGGGAAAACCGAAGTGGGTGGTTCTGCAGAAGTAGTTATCGGATCACGTCCCGTAACGGTTTCAGCAGTGGATGTATCAAGCCCGGTTAATGCTACTCTTACAGAAGTAACCTATACAGTCAGCGGAATAGTTGAGGGAGAAAGTCTGACAGGCGTTAGTGTTTCAACAAACGCGGATAAGACTACAAAGGGAAGATATAGTATAACCGTCGCAGTAACCGGAAATAATCCTAATTATACCGTTACAACTAATGATGGTATCTATACCGTAACAGAGACTCTTGTTGTAACCTCAAAGGATAAATACGGAGTGTTCAGTGATGAGCTGACATACAAGGGCTTCAACATTGAAATAACTGCTCCTTCAGATGCATCAGTATATTACAACACGACTACTGAACTTACGGATGAAAATTACAGTAATCCAAATGTTGGTTATACATCTGCCACTCTGCCGGATCTCCCTGCCGGTGCCGGCACCCACATAGTCTATTACTACATCAAATCAGGAGATGATGTGGTGAAAGGCAGCAAACGTGTAATCATTGAAAAGGCACAGCAAAAGGCACCTGAGAATCTCATCACCCGGGCTGAGTCCTATAAGGATTCAGGAGACGGTATCATCAGCGGCCTGGTGCCGAGGGAAATGGAATACCGTAAGGCTGACAATAATGGAACTTACACAACTGCTTACACAGAAAAAGTATACGTAACACCGGGAATATATCTGGTACGAAGGATTGCCGATAATAACCATTACCATAGTCCGGACTGTGCTGTGACTGTTGGTGCGGGCGCCTCCATTACCGTTGACTTTGACAGTGACGGTGGTTCTGCTGTTGATAGCGTAACCGGTCTCGCAGTCGGAGACACGGTTCCGAAGCCCCTGGATCCGGTATGGAATAAACACAGATTCCTTGGTTGGTATCATGGAGATGACCTATTTGATTTTGATCAGCCTGTGACCATGGCAATAGGGCTTACAGCACATTGGGAAATATATCCGCCGCATGCTCACGACATGACTTACGTGGAGGAAAAGGATCCGACCTGTACAGAAAATGGAAATTATGAGTACTATATATGCTCGATATGCGGACTCTATTTTGAGGATGGTACGGAACTTGTAGAAATCAAAGATCCGCAGACCATTACCCAAAAAGCACTTGGGCACAAATGGGATAAGGGCGAAGTTACCACAGCACCGACAGAAACCGGAGAAGGCGTCAGAACCTACACCTGTCAGCGTGATAGCAGTCATACAAAGACTGAAGTTATTCCTGCTACAGGAAAACACAGTATGAAGAAAGTTGAGGCCAGGGACGCCACCTGCACCGAAGACGGAAACATTGAGTACTATGAATGCTCAGGCTGCGGACGAAAGTTCCGGGACGCCGAAGGACACTCGGGAATAACCGACGACAGTTCTGTAGTGATCGAGGCCTACGGACATGAATGGGATAAAGGCACCGTGACAAATCATCCCACAAGGTACAGAGACGGCATCAGGACTTATACATGCCTTCGTAACAGAAATCATACAAGAACTGAGATCATACCTGCATACGGAGATGACGATAATGATCATGGAGATGACTACGAATCAACTTCGGGCACTACCATTATTGATAAGACTACTTCTACCGGAAATACCGGCGCCTGGAACAAAGACATTAACGGCTGGCATTACATGGAAAACGGTAAAGAAGTCAGGGATTCATGGAGGATGATCTACTATAACGGAACTCCCGGATGGTACTTCTTTGACGGAACCGGAGCCATGAAAACCGGATGGTTCGACTGGAACGAAAGCAGATACTACCTGAATCCCAAGGGCGAAGACGGCCGAATGCTTACAGGCTGGCACATGATTGACGGAAAGTGGTATTACTTCGAAACAGTACCGGGCATGAATCAGGGACATCTGTATATGGGCGTAATGACACCTGACGGATTTTATGTAAATACCGATGGAACCTGGGACGGAAAACCGGCAGTCAAATGAGGAGCTGAAAATACCCGGATATGTTTGTTAGAGAAATGTTGCGTTTATAGATGAGATTTAATGGGAAAGATTCTTATCAAAACTATTTGTGCTGCAAAGTGAATGCGGCGGAACGGAGATTCATATGAGAAAGCTGACGATAAAACTAGCAAGCTTAACCCTTGCCGCGATACTGCTTCTTTCTGCAGTGTCACTCTCCTCCTTTGCTGAAAACGGGGCTGATACACAGACCGGTACAGATATAGAAGCATCTATAAACGATACTCTAGGAAATGAAGCTGAAACGGATAAAGAAACCGACATCGTAAGTGATATGGAAACCGGCTCTGATATAAAATCAGAGTCGGCAACCCCGTCAGAAATAGTGAAGATTGATGAATCCGATGATGAAGGATTGTCAGAACAAGAGGCCACTCCCTCTGAAATCAAAAAGCATAGCGCAAAGGTAGCCACTCCCTCCACCATAAGCAAGGAAACCCTCGAAGACCTCACCGGAGACTGGAGCCTTGACGATGTAACCCGCTATTCCTTCAAGGAAAACGGAAAAGGCACCCTGATACTCCCGAGACACAAGTATAACTTCCGCTACACCATAGATGCAGAAACTCTGACCCTTGATTTTGAAAACGACAGCATCGACACAGTAACCTTCAACTATTCCATGGTTGACGGAAACCTCCTCCTGGAGCGTTGCGAAGAATTCGGCAGCTCCTATTACGAGCTACATAAGGAGTAGCCGCCGGATATTCAAATATAAAGCTGTTTAGTAAGAAAAAGACACGCGAGGTTGCCCGGAATAAGCAACCTTGCGTGTCTAATTAATTAAGTCTTCTCTTCCTTAGCCTGAATTTCATTCAACTCACAAACCAGATCGATCAGCGAACGATAAACCTGATACGTCAGCATCTCACGGTCCTTCTCAAGACATTCAAAAGCGATACGCGCCTTGAAGCCCCCAAGCTTACCGGTGTAGGGATTCTTCTCAGGCAGCTTGGAAACACCCCAGTACTCAGGCTCCCCGATAATCTTCGGATATTTCTCGGGCAGCAGCTTCAGAGCCTCTGTGATGATCACCTCACCATCATCACGACCAATGGAACGACTGATGGGAATATCAACGATCACAACCGAATTAACACGACTCTGATTAGTAAGATCCTTTATGGCACTATTGTTAATGATCTTCACATCATGGTTATCATCATCCATGATCTTAGTAGTACGCATGCTTATGTCTGTGACGTAACCTCTGAAACCATCGATCACAACAATATCTCCTACAGTGTAATCCCCCTCGAAAATAATAAAAATTCCTGCCAGCACATCCGCGATAAGACTGTTTGCACCCAAAGTAAAGATCAAGGCTGTTGCCCCTACACCTCCAATAAGAGTCGTAGTATTGACACCGAACATGGAAAGAGCATAGATGATCAGAACGATGGTTCCCACATAAGTAAGACCACTATCGATAAGCCTGCAGATAGTCATACCCTTGGGACTTAGGTATTTGCCAAGCCTTATAAGAATGATGTCTATCAGACGCTGTGCTGCAAAGACAACACTGGCAAGCATTATACAGGTAGTGATGGTTGTGGCATTAATGCCACGGCTCCAGGTTCCGCGGACAATATTATAGGTCAATCCGGCAGTATTACCATTTGTGGAAATAAACAGCACCGAAGATAAAAGAAATACAGCTATCATGAAGTTCTGAACGTATTCAAGAAGCACAGGATATTCGCTCCTTGAAGTATAGAACTCCTCCTGATTTCCTGAAATGAAAGCCTGTTTCTGATATCTGAATGTATGCTTCACCAGAGGTTGATATACCATGAACATAGTCAGAGCCGACAGTAAAAGGGTCAGGATCAGAACACCCTCCAGAAAAACTAACGCTGATTCATTTTCACTGCCTACGATCACAAAACAGTCGCCATAGGAAAAAACAACAGAATAGCATTTATTGCTTTCAAAGCCGACTATTCCTTCATAACCGTCATACAGCAGCTCTGTATGGATTCCGTGATCCTTTGCCAGGTCTCCTACCCAGTTTTTCCAGGTGCTGGCGATTATCCTGCCATCGGTTGTCTTTTCCACCGCCACAGAATGTAAGGTGTCCAGTATATGAAGATCTCCGATGATTTCCCTGATTCCGGTTTCTTTCTGAAGCTCCCTGAGCTGACGCTCTTCTGCAGACAGCTCCACCCATCCGGTGGTTTTTCCCTTGTCATCCTCCATGAGTGCCCTGTAATACCTGATAGAGGAGTCATCCGTGGACTCAGGAGACCATTGTGAATTCTTACCCGGCTGTGATAGTTGGCTTTCGGCAGAAGTGTATTTCATGCCTTTATCAACTGCATTATGAAGCAATTCGTCTGTGGAAATCAGTTTCCCTTCGGTATTGAATACCCGGATGCCGGCACCGCCAAGGGAGTGGTCCATACTATGGAGCGAATCCACATTGATTAATTTTGGGTTATCCTCAATTAATCTCGCTGCCATTTCCGCCCGATAGAGATACATATTATCAAATTCTCTTTCGATTCTGGCAGCTCTTTCATTTTCCCCCTGCAGTACCTTTTCCAGATATTCTGCCTGGTCTGTTGCACCCTGTTGAGCAAGGTTTACACCGCTTATCATCTGGATTACCAGAACGCTTCCAAGAATAAGTATTCCGGTCATAAACATAGCGGAAACACTTCTTTTTACCGCAAACTTATATTCCTCCCCCTCAGGGATATCAGGCGTATATAAACGGGTCTTCCAGATTACAGAACCGAGAAGGACCATAATGGCGCTTAACAGGAACCAGAGTGCCCAGCTTCTTTTTCGTGCGAAACGGAATAAAACAGCTACTTCGGATACATTGATGACACATTCCTCATTGTCCGAATATGCCGCGCTGTAGATGAGATATTTATTGGACGGTATATTTCCTGTCTTAGGATTCAGCACCACCTTTGTGGCAGTTTTCTGACCATTGTGTCTAGCTTTTTCCGAAAGAGCCACAGGATCAAGTGTACCGTTTGCCAGCATATCATAAATTATGCTTTTTAATGTTTCTTCCTTTTCATCCTGCGGGTAAACAGAAAGATTGCCATCCTGTAAAATACAGATGTATCCGGGAAGACCGGCCTGAAGCTGACTTTGAAGTGAATATTCGGTCTCTGATAAAGCATCCCGTTCATTCTGGATATCATTGGGGAAATCCAGCCGTATATAGCGTCCGTCAGAAATCCTGGCGCAGGCAAAGCCCTGTTCGGAAGATGTATTTTGTCCGCTTATGTCCCGGTAGCTTTCCGGTGAGATCACAGTTGCCTTTTCGGCACGGAGTATATCTTCTATATAAGCAAGTTTTTCCCCTTCGCTTTCGTGCATTTCGTCTGAATCAAAAATGAAGGATGCCTGTTCCGCCCGCTTGTCATAAACCTCTTTCAGCCACCAGTTCCACCACTCTTCTTCTTCCTGAATATGTGAGGCTTTCATTCTCGGATAATCATCCAGCCGCTGGGAAATATAATCCAGGCGGTTGACGGCATTCATCACGCCTCTCACAGGCATTATAAGAAGGAGCGCAAAAAGCGCCCCTATAATTATAATCATCCATATGCGGATGGTTGTGTGCTGAAGACTTGATGGGTCTCCCCAAAAACTTGATTTTTGTTTGTTAGTCGTAGTCCTTTTCATATTTCAGTATTGTTCCGTCTTCTGCATCTACATCAAACTCGTATTCTACGCCGCCCTGGTAGAATTTGACTTCATAAACCTTCTTGCCGTGCTCGTAATCAAGCTCTACAGGCTTGGCAAAATCGATATCGGTACTTTTAAGATTGACATATGCCAAAGCTTTTGCCAATGCTTCATCAGAAGTGATAGCACCTCCTGATACATTCTTTAAAGTCTCATCATTGAGTTTCTCGGGTTTTGACATTTTTTTATCCTCCTTAAAATAATTCTTCAAACCTTTATGGCTTGATAAAATACGATATTCATTGAATCTATTATATCATGTATCAAGTCTCTGACGAGATATAAGCTCCGCAAAAACTCCATTCTTTTTTAGAAGCTCTTCATAGGTTCCTTCCTCTATGAATCTGCCTTCATCCATAACCAGTATACGGTCACAGTTAAGGATGGTTGACAAACGATGGGCTATGACGATACGGGTGCATCTGAGCTTGTCCAGGGCCTCGGCTACCTTCTTTTGCGTGACATTATCAAGAGCTGAGGTTGCTTCGTCAAATATGAGAACCTGAGGGTCTGAGGCTACCGCACGGGCGATTAAAAGCCGCTGTTTCTGACCTCCGGAAATGCCTCCATGTCCCTCTGAAATCTGAGTCTGCATTCCCATGGGGAAGCTCCGAATATCATCAGCTATGCCGGCTATCTCCGCTGCCTTCCAGGCTTCTTCAAGGCTTAAGCCGGGGGATGCCAGGCTGATATTTGTAAAAATATCTCCCTGAATAAGGCTTCCGTCCTGTATCACCGTGCCTATACACCTTCGTACAGAGGAAAGATCCAGGTTTTTCAGGTCCCTGTTGTCATAATAGACGGCACCTCTGTCGGGCTTTTCGAACCCCAGAAGAAGCCGTACCAGAGTGCTTTTTCCGCAGCCGCTGGTTCCTACGATTCCTATGTACTCTCCTGCCGTAATCTTCAGGTTCAGATCATGGATGACGTAAGGCATATCGGGAAGGTAGCGGAAGGATACGTTGGAAAGTTCGATATCCCCCCGGAGCTTCAGTACCTGTTTCCGGTTGACCGCGGACTCGGGTTCTCCTTCCAGGATAGGGGCTGCCATGTCAAGGATCGGCCGTATCCCTGCTACGGAAAGAGTTATTCCCGCAAAGGAAGTGATGGCTGCCATCAGCGCCCCGTAGGCTGCATTAAAAGCGATATACTCGGAAGGAGTCACGCCGCTTTTGACAGCTATATAAAACAGAGTTATGGTCCCGGCCAGATTGACAGCAGCTGAGATTGCCTGACCGCCTCTGATGGCCAGCGGAGGGTTATAGACAAGCTTCGCGGTATCCGCATATACATGTCCCCATTTGGCAAAGGCTCTTTTTTCTGCACCGGAAAGTCGTATCTTCTGAACGCCGCTTATCAGTGAGAAGCTTATGCTGTTTTCATTAGCGGCGCTTTCCATTATCCGGTAACTGTGGCGAAGCTGTATCAATCCCGTCACTATGCTGATGATGATCCCTGCCAACATGAGGATGATGGCGGGCAGCACCAGGGCTCTTGTGAAACGGAAAATCTGTGCGATGTACATAAGCGAAAAAAGAGCGCTTATCCCCAGGGAAAAAACATTTCCGAACAGAAGGCCGAAGACCTGTCCCACTGTGTTATAACGGCTGACCAGTTCACCGGAGGTATGATTCCGGAAGAAGCCTGCCGGCATATTCATTACCCTCATCATCATGGCGGCATCCAGTGAAAACGAGGTTTTAATGCTTATGCGATCCATCATCAGCTGACGACCCATGGATATGAGACCGGAAGCTGAGATGACTGAAAACATAAAGACTGCTGTACCTGTAAGAAGTGACAGGTTTCCGCTTTCCGGTATAAATCCGGTAAGTGCCCTGGTCAGATTCGTCATCAAAAGTCCCAGTAGTGTCACGCAAAGTGAAAGGAATATAAGCACCATATAATCACTAAGGTCAAGACAATCACTGAGGTAAAAAAAGAGGTCAGTAACACCGAGTCTTCCGTTGGGAAGAGGGTTATAAAAACACAGGGCTCTGTCTTTGAAACAGGCCGAGGTATCACTGTTAACCTTGACGCGTTTTCCTGTTTCCGGGTCGTAAAAGCTGTATCCGAAAAAGGCTCCCGGTATCAGTGCCGCGGGGGTGTTGTCCTCCTTCCTAAAGGCAAGCACCGGTCCCATGGAATCCCTGTACCAGTTCCTGTAAAGCTGTATTTCGCGACTCATGAGTCCTGAGGAGCGTGTGGAATACGACAGCTGTTCATCCGGATCCGTAATATCTGCCGGGATTTCAACCGGCTTTTTATGATAATATTTCAGGATTTCTTCCATGGCCTCCGCAGGTGTGGTCTCGTCGTCATCCTGTTCCGTCTGTTTTCCCAGGATTGAGGAAGCTATGTGCCGGAGAGACTCGTCCATGGCCGTCTGATCCGATTTTATACGTTGAGAGATCTGTTCACCAAACCAGCTCATCTCTTCTCCTTTCAACCGTTTTTGATCAAACGGGAATAAGCACCTTCCATTGACATCAACTGTTCATGGGTTCCGCGTTCTGCCACTCTTCCATCCTCAAGTACTATGATTTCGTCACAGTCCCTTATGGTGGACAGACGATGGGCTATGATGATAAGAGTGATGCCCCTGTCCTTTATCGCTTTCACGAGCTCAGCTTCTGTTTTGGCATCAAGGGCAGAGGTTGCTTCATCCATTATCATGATGGAGGGATCCTGGGCAAGAGCCCGGGCTATCTCCAGCCTTTGTCTCTGACCGCCGGAAAAATCCCTGCCGTTCTCTGCCATCTTTCTGTAAAAGCCGCCTTCCCGGGCCATGATATCATCGTAAATCTGAGCATCTCTGGCAGCCAGTATCATCTCGAAGTCCTCTATGGAGTTATCCCACATCTTGATGTTATCGGCTATGGTGTCATCAAAGAGAACTATGTCCTGATCAACCACTGCCACAGAACCGGTGAAAACATTGCGATTTATGTAAGAGGCTTCATTTCCGTCAAAAAGTATTTCTCCGCTCCAGGGACGATACAGTCCGGATATAAGCTTTGATAATGTTGACTTGCCTGAGCCGGAGGCGCCCACCAGAGCTACACTGCCTCCCTTTTTCACATGCATGGAAAAATCCTTTATCAAAGGATCCTCCAGGGGTGAATATCCGAAAACGATGTTTCTTAATTCGACATCTCCGGTAAGCTTTGATGATTTGCTACTTGTGGAATCCGGCATCATCGAAAAAACCGGATCCTCGGGATATTGCATAACATCCTCCACGCGTTCCATATCCGTACGCATTTCCTGAAGACCGTTTGCTGTGGAAATGATCTCCCTGGCGGGACTCATGAAGGAAGCTAAAAATCCCTGGAACAGCAAAATGGTTCCCAGAGTAAACCTGCCCTGCATGGTGAGCAGGACGCCGAGAATCAGAACCAGGGCATTGGCGGATGCTGAAAGGATCGTGGATATCAGCATACCGAAACGGTTCATTCTTATAAAACGGACAGTCTGTGCATTAACTGATGCCTGAAGACCTGCCCATTTTTGGAAAAAACCGGTTTCTGAACCGCTGGCTTTAATGGTCTCTATCATATGTATGCCGGATATGGTGGAAGCCGCAAGCTTTCCCTGATCACGGACCTTAACCCTTGCAATATTCACAAGCTTTCCGGTAATGATCCTTGAAACTATCAGGTTTATGAGTATTCCGGTAACACCTATCAGTGTCAGAACCACACTCCACCGAAGCATAAGTACAAGATACAGGATCATCATAAACGTATGCATGATGAGAGGAGTCAGGGTGTTGACAAGGGTTGCTGCAATGGCTGCATTGGTATTCTGCCTTTGCTGCAGGTCACCGGCCAGACGCTGGGAGAAAAAATGTATCGGGAGCTTAAGAAGATTCCACATATACTCACTTTTTCCTATGGCTGCCATCTTTCCGTTCAGCCGGAGGGAGTATACCGACTGTATAAAGCTGACCACTACACCCGCTATACCTGTAAGGGCCAGGATTCCGATAAAGGGATACAGCAGCTCCCGGTTTTCCCCCGTCAGCAGACGGTCGACGAAAAATCTGGTAAATGCAGGGTTTATGATTCCGAACAGGCTGCCTATGGTGGTCGACATGATAACAAATATAAGGGCAATCTGAGTTCCCTTTAACCGGCTTCGGACAAAGCTGTAAATGCTTGGGGGTTCTCCTGAAGGCTTCATTTCCGGCCCCGGGGTTATCTCGAGACATACACCGGTAAAGGAGCTGTCCAGTTCCTCCATGGAAATCCGGATATCTCCTTTTGCGGGATCATTGATCAAAGCGTAATCTCCCCGAAAACCCTTTAATACAACAAAATGATTCAGGTTCCAGTGGAGAATGCAGGGAAGGGTAATGTCTTCTTTCAGATTCTCTATTTCACAACGGAAACCATCAGCAGAAAAACCGTAGTGTCTGGCGGCTGCCAGCAGGTTTTTGGCATTGGAACCGTTACGTGAAACTCCGCAATCAACCCGAACCTTTTCCAGGGGGATCCACTTGTTGTAGTAAGCCATCACCATTGCCAGGGCGGCTGCTCCGCATTCAGGGGTTTCCAATTGCATGATGACCGGAACGTCGGATCTGTGTTTTATTTTTTTATCAGTAACCTTCTTGTCATGCATAACCGGTCCTCAGTTAAAAAGTAGATTCAGTACTTTGGTCTGCTTGAAAACCACCTCCACCTGATAATCACCGTCCGGAAGCTTTGTAGGAGCTTCTGCAAAAAGCTCTCCTTTCTCGTCGGTTCCTATACTGCTTATCCTGCTTTCGGTTTCACCGGCTTTGACAGTCATTCCGCTCTCAACATTATCTGCAATCTTACTGTTTTCAAAATATATGCACATGGAACCGTTTGTGACACGGGCGTTTCCTCTGGCCAGACTGTTAATATCCGTCACGGAGCTCCAGTACAGCATGCCTATGAGCAATAAAAGTACACTTGTCAGTATCAGCCAGACCGAGGGATTTGTAACATGGAGGTATTCGTCAAGATTTTCAGGTGACGAAATCTTTTCCAGGCTTTTTTTTCTGAATAGTGAAGTTTTCATATGAAATCCTTGCTTCGTATAGTTATCAAGCGGCTAAACCGGATGTGTTTTCAGGTGAGTCAGGAGATTTTATAAAAAAACGCGCTTCACCCTTTCAGTTTTATTTCGGCATAAAGCTGTCGGGAAATAAATAAAGGCGGGACATTTATGAAGGAATCAGCTCTTTCCTGCAGAGACTACTGTATTTATTTTCGAAGTCTTTGACGGAAACGGGCTTTGAGAAAAGGTAGCCCTGATAGACATCACATCCCATGGAATTAAGCATTGCAAACTGATTTGGTGTTTCTACACCCTCGGTTACGGTACCTATGCCGAGACGTTTAGCCATAAAGATGATGGAATCCAGAATTATCTCTCCCCGGTCTTCGTTTAAAGACTTACTGAGAAATCCGGTGTCGATCTTTATTACGTCTGCATTAATGTCTTTAAGCATATTAAGTGAAGAGTAACCGCTTCCGAAGTCATCGATCTCGATCAGAAATCCGGCCTTCTTAAGACGCATGATCAAATTGTTTACAATGGAGGGATTTTTTATAATGACAGATTCTGTTATTTCAAGGTGAAGCTTTGATGGATCCACATCATATTTATGTACAAGACCCGTTATCACCTTAAAAACGTCCAGGAGTTCCATATCTTTGGGTGATATATTGATGGAAATGTGGAGGTCCTTAAATTCAGTGTGCTTCCACTTTCGGAGAGTACTGACAGCAAGCTCCCATATGTAAGCATCAAGCTTACTTATAAGATCATACTTTTCAAGGATAGGGATAAATGCATTTGGCGGAATGATGGTGCTTTTGTCTTTTCTCCACCGGACAAGAGCTTCCGCTCCTATAAGGTCTCCTCTGTAATCCATTTGGGGCTGAAGATAGATTCTGAATTCTCTGTTTCTGAGAGCGTTGTTAAAATCTGCAATTATAGCCTTTTCCGGAAGAACATTCTGTACTTTGTCCGGGAAAGATGCTGCTGATTCTTTAAATACATGAATATGTCGTATTTTATCGAAAAACTGACATAGAAAGGGATTTAAAGCCATGTTGCCAAAGCTAAAATAAGCATAGTTGTGTATCATATATTTTTCCTTACTTTTTATGTTGGATTAATTATCGGGGGTTGATTTTTGACCGGATATTATGAAGATATCGGGATAAAAAAGAATTTTTGAAATAAAAAAAACTTGATGAATCAATCATCAAGGTAAATACATAAGAGATGAGGCTGACGGGATTCGAACTCGCGACAACTTGATTAAAAGTCAAGTGCTCTACCGACTGAGCTACAGCCTCATGAACAGGGCCAGTTGGATTCGAACCAACGAATGCAGGCGTCAAAGGCCTGTGCCTTACCGCTTGGCGATAGCCCCACTTTAGCCTGCTGGCTAAGGGTGGGTACCGGAACTCGAATCCGGGATCTCCAGAACCACAATCTGGCGCGATAACCAACTACGCTATACCCACCATATTACGGTCGCTTAAGCGAACCAATGTAATTCTCTTTTAGAAAGAGAAATGAGCCAGAAGGGATTCGAACCCCCGACCCACGGCTTAGAAGGCCGTTGCTCTATCCAGCTGAGCTACTGACTCATTTTGTCGCTCGTTTCAAGCGACTCAGTTATTCTAGCGAATAGCTGATTGAATGTCAACACAAATTTTTGATTTTTTATTTTTATTTTACGAGGGCCTTATCAGTTCAGGCTGTGACCCATGGGGTCGGGGTGGTAATTCATTTTTTGATGAAATGAAACACTACCACCGTCCCCTGTGTTCACCGCCGAAACAGCCTTATCAGTGTGTAAGATCGTATGCTTCACGGCAAAGCTTTGCGATTCCGTCCCAATCCTTTGCTGCTACCATATCCTTCTTGCATACCCATGTTCCGCCAACGCTGATGATCTTGTCGAAACCGAGATACTCGTTAACATTATCAACACTTACTCCGCCTGTAGGCATGAACTTGAGCTGAGGGAATACGCTGGCAAGTGACTTGATGGTCTTAAGTCCGCCGTAGTTTCCTGCAGGGAAGAACTTAACCATAGGAAGGTTGTATCTTAATGCGTTTGTGATATCTGTAGGAGTACATGTTCCAGGGCAGTAAGCTACACCGTGTCCGATAGCGCACTGTGCTACCTCATCTGAGAATGAAGGTGCAACGA
Organism: Oribacterium sp. FC2011; assembly: GCF_000701645.1. Lineage (NCBI taxonomy): Bacteria > Bacillati > Bacillota > Clostridia > Lachnospirales > Lachnospiraceae > Oribacterium > Oribacterium sp. FC2011. The sequence goes on along the minus strand of NZ_JNJM01000016.1, from coordinate 28,879 downwards.
TGAACTGAGCGCCTGCATTGATGGCACGTGTGCACTGCTCACGATCAAGGATGGTTCCTGCACCGACAACAACATTTGGACACTCCTTAGCGATACGTGCGATGGCTTCTGCTGCGGCAGGTGTTCTGAAAGTAACCTCAGCCATAGGAAGCTTTCCGGCCTCAAGAGCCTTTGCAAGAGGAACTGCATCCTCAACATCATCGATAACTACTACAGGACAAACCTTGATCTCTGCAAGCTTAGCCATAAAATCTTGTTGTGTCATAACATATCTCCTTTATTTTCAATAAAAAAACTTATCATATGCGGTAATGCACGGGGGATTGGCATTACCTTGGTATACATTTAATTGTAACCGCTTACATTTTTGTATTATATAGGATTATCGTCCGGCTTACAAGAGGGAATTTACTATATTATTAAAGAATGAATATGTGCCGGCAGTGGCATTACTCACCGGCAAGAATCGTCCCGGCACCGGCGGGGATCGTCCCTGCCGGTGCCGGGTAAAAAAGGGGAAACGCCGTAAAAGCGTTTCCCCCAATAGGTTTTTTGAAACATCAGTGGAGCTTCAGGTAAACCTGGTGGTAAGTCAGCTCCCCTTCTTCGCTTACGTCCACTACCATATAGGACGGACGTCTGTCAGACTGTCTCGGGTAACTGATGGAACCAGGATTTATACAGGTTACGCCGTTGATCTCCCTGAGATAAGGTCTGTGAGTGTGACCGAACATTGCGATATCGCAGCCCCGGGCCCTGGCTTCTTCTGTAAGCTGGGTAAGGTCCATTCCGACTCCGTAGTAGTGTCCGTGGGTGAGGAAGCATTTGTGCTTTCCCAGAGTGATCACCTGCTCTCTCGGAAGTTCGGTAAAAAAGTCATTATTGCCCTGGACAAAGTAGCATTCAACACCGTCACCGGCATATTGCTTTATCATATGCTCGGTTCCCTCGGAGTCTCCGAGATGTATGAGATAATCAATCATTCCGAGTCTTTTCAGAACATCTTTAAGATTGTCATCCTTACGATGAGAATCGCTGACTATCAGGGCTGTCTGAAAGGGGCGGACAAGTCCGCTGCCCTCCTTTTTCTCGGAAAACGCACCGCTGTTAATTCCTTTTTCTCTGTCTTCCCCGATAACACGCTTTAAAAGCTCCCGCATAGCTCTCAGGGCTTTTCCTCTGTGGGACATGCTGTTTTTCTCCTCTGCCGTAAGTTCTGCGGAAGTTTTTCCGTATTCGGGAAGATAAAGTATGGGATCGTATCCGAAACCATTGGTTCCCTTAGGCTCTTTTGCTATGAGACCTTCGAATTTTCCTTCCGTATGAAAGACTCTGCCGTCGGCAAATACCGCACAGATGCTGCAGGCAAAGTGTGCTGCTCTCTCCTCCCCTTCTGCAAATCTCAGTTCATGGATGATACGTGCATTTTTTATATCATAGGAGGTGTCCTCTCCCAGGTATCTTGCGCTGTAGATGCCCGGCATACCCAGCATGTAATTTACACATAATCCGGAGTCGTCGGACATGATAATGTCATCGTCCTCCAGCATGCCATGAGCCAGCATATAGCTTCTGATCCCGGAAGCCTTAAGCTCGGCATTCTCGGCAAAGGTCTTGCCGGTTTCGACGGGCTCAAAGTCGATTCCCAGCTCGCTCTTTGCAACGATATCCTCAGTTACATCCCCAAGAATCTGCCGGATCTCTTTCATTTTGTTTTTGTTATGGGTGGCAAAAATAATACGCATAATGTCTACTTTCTTTTTCTGTGAGTTTACTGCAGCTTTTGAATCCGGGACCCTTCAGGGAATCCGATAAAGTGGTTCCCCACTTTATGAAATGTCTGCACTTATGTGTACAGTATAAAGGGTGAATTCGCTGCAGCAAAATATAAATATTTTTTCAATAAGTAATCATACCGCAGATACAGCCTAAGATGAAAGTCTTATTTGCTTTTGGAGCTATTATAAATATTGTCGAAGTGAGGATTTCCATAACACAGCAAAACAGGGGAAGGTTCTCGCTGTCGAAAACCTTCCCCTGTGGCACTTTATGGTATTCTATTATCCGAGATATTTAACAAGTGTGGCTCTTACTGCGCCGACACCTGCAATTTCTTCTTTGAAAAGCTCTTCGATTCTCTCTCCGAGACCTACTGAATAGAGGTTTGAGCCAAAGATGTTGACATTGGAAAGAATCGGCTTTAACTTGTCGCCTACAGTATCGGGGTTTCCGAGCTTGATACCGCTGAGCGCCTCTGTAAGTGAATCAAGCATAGGATCTGAGGAACGTTCAAATGCTTCGCCCTTATCATTAACCCCGAGAAGATATCTGAGCCAGCCGGCAATGGCAAGAGGGATAGCCTCGAGCTTCTTTGCATCGCCGTACTTTGCTACATAGCTCTTGATAGTCTCGCCGTAACGGATGCCAACCTTCTGAGAGGTATCGGTTGCGATACGCTGAGGTGTATCAGGCATGAATGGGTTAGGGATACGCTCGTTGATGACTTCATTTACAAATGCCTCGGGGGAAAGGATGCCCGGATCTGTAACTACAGGCATTCCCTCAACAGGTCCGATGCGGTGTACAAGATCCTTGAGCTCCTTATCCTTCATTTCGTCTGCGATAAGATCATATCCGAGAACACAGCCATAAACCGCAAGTGCCGTGTGAAGCGGGTTAAGGCAGGTTGTTACCTTCATTCTCTCCACCTTATTAACGGTGTCACGGTCTGTCATATAAACGCCGGCTTTCTCAAGTGCGGGACGTCCGTTAGGGAATTTGTCCTCGATAACCAGATACTGAGGGCCTTCTGCATTAACAAAAGGTGCAATGTAGGTGCGCTTTGAGGTGATAACAGGCGCCATGTTTTCGATGCCAAGTTTCTCAAGTTCAGCCTCAACAGATTCTGCAGGCCTCGGAGTGATCTTGTCGATCATGGACCAAGGGAAGGCTACGAACTTCTCATCCTTAAGGTAAGCGATGAAATCTGCAGGAACAAAACCCTTCTTCTCCCACTCTTCCGCCATTGTTACGATGGAACTCATAAGCTTCTCGCCGTTGTGTGAGCAGTTGTCGCAGCTTACGATGGCAATAGGATACTTTCCGGCTTTGAAACGCTCGAAAAGAAGTGCTGTCACGATAGCCATGGCTGCACCGGGCTTCTCGGGACCGTTGTCGATATCTGCCTGAACAAACGGGAAATATTCGCCGGAAGCATTCTTGAGAGCATAGCCTTTTTCTGTGATGGTAAAGCTTGCCATCTGGAAATCAGGGTTTGTGAATATTTCCTTGAGACGATTCCAGTCAGCAGGCACCTGAGACTGAGCCTTGATGGCTTCTGTAAGGGAACCGATAACCTGCTTCTCTGTTGAGCCGTCAGCCTTTAATGTTACGCCCAGTACAAGATTGTCGTAAGGATCATAGATTTTGTCCACTACATCGAAGTCAAAGGTCTCTACACAGGTGATTCCCTTGTCAAGAGCACCTTCCTCAATAAGTTTGTCAGCGATTCCGCCGATGAAAATACGGAAAATGTTTCCGATTCCGAAGTGAACCCATACAGGGGACTTCTTTGTATTCTCTGCAACTTTTTCAATGTCATAGGCAGGGAGCTTTACGCCGGCCTTCTGCCATGCTTCTTTATCCTTTAATCCTTCAAGAGTTAAACGCATTTTAGTTTCCTCCAAGTCTCTTCTCGCTCTTCTCGATTGCTTCCCAAAGTCCCTGAATGTATGTAGCGCCGAGGGCTCTGTCATAGAGTCCGTATCCGGGCATTACACCGGGCTTGCCAACCTCATCCCAGATGTTTCTTCCGTGATCAGGTCTGATAGGTCCGTCGAAGCCTGTCTCATAAAGGGCACGAACGATCTCATACATGTCGAAGTTTCCGTCGCTGGAAATGTGGCATGCCTCCTGGAAATCGTAGTTCTCACGGGAAGTATCGTTGAATCTCAGGTTTCTTACGTGAGCGAAATGGATACGGCCCTTAAGTACACGGATCATGTGAGGAAGATCATTCTCAAGGTTTGTGCCGTATGAACCTGAGCAGAAGGTTACACCGTTATGTACATCGTCAACAGCTTTCATAAGACGAAGGATGTTCTCCTCTGAGTTGATGATTCTTGTGAGGCCGAATACTGACCATGCAGGGTCATCCGGGTGGATAGCCATCTTTATATCGTACTTGTTGCAAACAGGCATGATGGCTTTAAGGAAATATACAAGATTCTCAAAAAGCTTCTCGCCGTCAACATTCTTATACATTTCAAAAAGATCCTTAAGCTTGGCCATACGCTCAGGCTCCCAACCGGGAAGAACTGTACCCTGAGACATCTTCTCCATGGATGAAGCAAGGTCGTCCGGGTTGATGGCATCGATAGCCTTCTGGCTATAGGCAAGAACTGTTGATCCGTCAGGATTCTTACGTGCAAGCTCTGTTCTTGTCCAGTCAAATACAGGCATGAAATTGTAGCATACAAGGTGAATGTCTTCCTTGCCGAGATTCTCAAGAGTTTCGATGTAGTTTGCGATGTACTTGTCACGATCCTTGTCGCCAACCTTTATGGAATCACAAACGTTAACTGACTCGATTCCGCTGATGTGAAGACCGGAAGCCTCAACCTCTTCCTTTAATGCGTGGATTCTCTCTTGTGACCATACCTCGCCGGGAGTTGTGTCATAAAGTGTTGTGATAACACCTGTTACTCCGGGAATCTGTCTGATCTGCTGTAAGCTGATAGAATCGAACTTTGAACCATACCAACGAAATGTCATTTCCATAATGAAATTCTCCTTTTTGTATAATGCTTTGATAAGTGAGGAATTAAAACGGCCCTCAAAGTGTATACCAGTTTTTGATGATGCAATAGTAATCCTTTTCGGGAAAAATGTCAACAAAAAAATCATAATCAAATAATCGGTGTTTTATTGAAATACTTTAAAAAGTCAGCATAAATACTGCACCTGGAAAAGCCGGTGCCAGGTTTTTCGATAAATCTGCCATAGGTGCCCGAAGATTTGGTAAAATAACGATTACAAATGTATACTACAACCGGAATTTAGCTTTCGGACTTGATTTAAATCCGGAATTGATTTATTTTTATCTTGTGATTGTATACAAGTTTGAGAGGGATATTATGAATACAGATAATAACATGGTTGAGACTCCCAAATTACCTGAGGAAATACACTATTATTTATGGAACCGGATTGCGACGCTGGAGCTTCGTCCCGGGGTGAAACTCAGTGAACTTGGTCTTGCCGAACAGTTCAACTGCAGCCGCATACCGGTGAGGGAAGCTGTCAGACGTCTTAATATAGAAGGCGCTCTTGAATCCCAGCCTCAAAGGGGCAGCTTTGTAAGTAAGATCAATCTTGATAAGGTCAGAAAAGTAAGATATCTAAGGGAAGTTCTTGAAACCAGAGTGGTTCTGGATGCTTTTGATGCCGGACTGCTGGATCCGCTGGTACCTCTTCTTCGTGGCATGATCAACGATCAGAAGACCATGATCTCCTTTAATGAAATGGAGAAACTTACTGAGGCGGATACACTGTTCCATGATTTCTTTTATCATTTGCAGCACAAAGAGTTTGTTCAGGAACATACCGGAAGATATGATATTCATTATATCAGAGCAAGACGCTTTGCACTCGGGGTTGAGAGAAGCGACGATCAGAAATATGATGACAGTATCAATATAGTTTCACAGCATGAACGAATTGTAGATGCTATTGAAAATCATGACAGACAGACACTGGAGGATGAGCTGAGACATCATTTCAGAAACATTAACCATACTCTGGAAAAGGTGTCGGCAAATGAAGAATTTGAAGCTCTTTTTGAGCAATAATATGCCATAACCATCCTAAGCCTGTCTCAATGCTTTTGCCGGAATAAAAAGCGGAATAGACTTTATGAAACGTCATAGTATATAAAAAATACGGATTATTTATCCTTTTTTATATCAAAATTGACCAATTATCAAAAAAATTGTATTATATAGAAGTTGGAGGTTTCGGAGCAGATGTGATCCATTTCGGCTGGAACCTTTAAACACCTATAGTATAACGAGTAAGGAGAATTGGTCGGTAACTGACCGGAAAAGAGGTATGATCATGAAGAATTATTTCGATTTAAAGGGAAACGTTGCAATTGTTACAGGCTGCTCAACAGGACTTGGCGTTCAGATGGCAAAGGCACTTGCAAATCAGGGTTGTAATATAGTTCCCGTTGCCCGTCGTCAAGAGTTGATTGAAGATGTTGCAAAGGAACTCACAAAGGAATACGGCGTTGAAACATTTCCTGTAAGATGTGATATCACAGATACCAATATGGTTGAGGAGCTTGTTGATAAGGTTCTGGAGAAATTCGGAAAGATCGATATAGTTATCAATAATGCAGGTACCGGTGCTGTTGCTCCTGCTGAAGATATCACAGATGAACAGTTTGCCAATGAAGTAAACATTGACCTCTTCGGTTCATTCAAGGTTGCACGTGCCGTTGCAAAGAAGGCAATGATCCCGGCAGGTTACGGACGTATCATAAATATCGCTTCCATGTATGGTCTTGTTGGCAACAAGATCGCACCCGCAAGCCCATATCATGCTGCAAAGGGCGGCGTTGTTAACCTTACCAGAGCACTTGCTGCTGAGTGGGGCAAGCACGGTATCACAGTTAATGCTATCTGCCCGGGTTATTTCTGGACACCGCTCACACAGGAGACTCTTGATTCAGACTGGTTCAAGGAGTACGCAAAGGGAGCTATCCCTATGGAGCGTTACGGTAAGGAAGGCGAGCTTGATTCTACAGCTATTTTCCTTGCATCACCTGCTTCAACATACGTTAACGGCGTTATGATTCCGGTTGACGGTGGTTATACATGTATCTAATGTAAATCAGTATTTCATAAAAAACAGGTTTTCTATCATCAGGAAGCCTGTTTTTTATATCTCAAGTCTTCAAATGTTTATATGACTGCGCCCCGAACCGGGGGCCTGCGGTGAGCAGGAGCCACCGGAGACGGTTTTCGCCGGAGAGAACCGTCCACGGTGGATTTCCTCTACCTGATTCAATCCTCATCTTCTATTGATTCAATATACTCGTTATACTCCTCTTCGGTCGCGAATCTGATCTTCTGTCCGTTAACAATCCCAACAAAACTGTAATTCTCGTAATACATTAAATTACCTCCCTGACTGGACTAATAAAATAAGTGGTTTCTCCGATATATGAAATAAGTGGTCTGAAGAAAAGTATTTTTCTGAGCAGTTCACTTAAATTCCCGCGGAATCTTTTGTTATGGTCATATGATAAACTGCATGGGTGACAAAATTTTGCACATAAGAAGGCAAAGGAGTATAGAAAAGGTTATGAGTAAGGGTCGGGGACCATATATTTCATTACAGACAAAGTTTGCAGCGCTTATACTTGCCTGTACTTTATTTACTGCGTTTATCATCGGAGGTGTGGGTTTGGCATCTTCCGTGTCCATACTGGATGAGGATTCGGCCAGGATCATGGAGCTTACTGTCAGTGATGCTGCCAATTATCTCAATAATGCATTGAGAAATATGGCAGAATGCGTAGACGAAGGTTCTTTATATGCCTCAACAAAGCTTATAAACATAGACAGCTTTAAAGATGCATACTACAGGGAGAGTTACCTTCAGGAGATGCGGAATGTATTGAATTTCCTGGTAGATAATGATAAATGGATCTACAGTTACTATCTGCAGCTGGATCCTGAAATCTGCAGTGGTGAAAATGCCTTTTGTTACCGGAAATCAGTTGCCGGCGGAACCTTCACGCTTGTGGATCCGGTTAATATTTCGGATTATAACGAGGATGATCCCAAGGTCAACTGGTATTATCTTGCAAAAGAACAAAAAGTTGGTGTCTGGACAAATGTAAAATATGATCCTGAACTGGAAATAAATAAGATTTCATATATTGAGCCTCTGTTTAAAGGGGGAACATTTATAGGCGCCATAGGAATGGACATAGATTTTTCCGACATTATTGAGTATATAGACAATATACAGCCCTACGAAGGAAGTGCCACTTTCCTTTTGAGCAATAAAGGAACTATCATTTATCATAAGTTTCTGGAGACAGGAACGAATCTTGGGTCTATCAACAGTGACTTTACAAAGATCTCCCAGCAGATAAGAACCGAAAATAAGAATGATCATCTTATCACTTATGAGTACAGAGGTGAAACAAGAAAGCTTAACTGGAGAACCCTGAACAATAATATGAAGCTGGTTCTCACTACTCCCCTTAAGTCGATTCTTGCAGCAAGAAGCAAGCTTACCACACGTATCGTGGCTGCTGCCCTGCTTATAAGTATGCTGTTTTTTGTGCTGACAATGAATCTGGTTTACCGGATCATCAGACCTATTCAAAAGCTAAGGGTATCAGCCTCAAGGATTGCAGAGGGAGATCTGGAGGTTGATCTGCATCCCGAGTCCAATGATGAGATCGGGGATCTGACCGTCAGCTTTTCGAAAAACGTAAAGGTATTGAAGAGCTATGTCGAACAGATAAAGGGAAAAGCCTACATTGACCCTTTGACGGGCGTTAAAAGTAAGGCGGCTTATGAGGAGTATATAAAAACAGTTAAAGATGTGATAAAAAACAGAAAAAAGGCATTATCGATCATCGTGATCGATATCAATAATCTGAAGATCATAAATGATGCTTACGGTCATGCCATGGGGGATAAATATATCATAAACTGCTGCGGATGTTTTTCGGGAAAGTTTATCAACAGTCCAATGTTCCGTATAGGAGGGGATGAGTTCGTGGTATTTCTTTCGGAATCAAGAGACTATAACGAAAGGTATAATATACTTGAATATCTTGAACATGAAATGAACTATAGAGCTAAAGCCGATATACCTCCGGAAGTTAAGGTTTCTGCTGCTTTTGGCATGGCAGATTTCGATCCCGAAACTTCACCTTCCGGCATGACCTATGATCAGCTTTTCAATATGGCTGACGAAAATATGTATAAAAAGAAAAAAGAAATGAAAGCTGAAAGAGCATAACTAAAAGGCATATAAGCGTTTGCTTATATGCCTTTGCTATATCTATTGATTATAGCATCGGGGTCCTTCTTGACGCATATGCAGTCGGATGATACGCTAATCGGGCAAATAAATATACGTAGAAGTTATTAGAAAAGTGGTTGTTATAATTTCCTGTTTTGCTTAAACAGCATCCCGGAGATAGACATTGAATTGTTTGATATGATAACCTGCCGAAGGAGTAAAACTCTCAGGAGTCTGTAACGGACGGAGACTAATAACGGAGTGGACTCTGGAGAAGCTCTTTTAGAGTGCCGAAGGTGCAAAGGCTCAGGATTTTTCATTGATCCTGCCCCAATCTCTCAGGCAAAAGGACAGAGGATTATATAGTTTTATTCATATCATCGTTGATTTATGCCCTCAGACAGGCATTTTATCAGCCTTTTTCTCTCCCACTTATCTTTGACTTCTCAACATTTCTAAGGGGGAGTTTTTCACAGTGGATAACTTAAACAACATTATCGTTCTTTTGGATGACAAAATCTGGTTTGTTCTTTTGTTCCTTTTGATAGGAAACGGATTGTTTTTCTCTATAAAGACAGGCTTTGTCCAGATCCGAAGATTTCCAAGTGCATGGCATCGTGTATTCGGAAACTTTTCACTTAAGGGTAATGCCAGTGAAAACGACGGGATGAGTTCCTTTCAGGCCCTGGCAACAGCAATTGCTGCCCAGGTAGGAACCGGTAATATCGCAGGCTGCGCTACTGCCCTTGTGGGCGGAGGCCCCGGTGCAATCTTCTGGATGTGGCTGGCTGCCTTCTTTGGTATGGCTACCATATACGGAGAAGCGGTTCTTGCCCAGAAAACAAAAACAAGAGATGAAAACGGCGAAGTTATCGGAGGTCCGGTTTACTACATTCAGGAAGCCTTCAAGGGAAGCTTCGGAAAGATGCTTGCAGTATTTTTCGCAGTTATGACTATCCTGTCCCTGGGAATCATGGGAAATATGGTTCAGTCAAACTCCATAAGCGACGCTTTCTATACAGCCTTCGGAATGCCAAAGTGGGTGGTAGGTATCTTTGTAGCCATCATCTCAGCCTTTATCTTTGTCGGCGGAATCAGCCGTATCGCATCCTTTACCGAAAAGGTTGTTCCTTTTATGGCAGGACTTTATGTGGTTGCCGCTGTGATAATGCTTATCATAAATCACGCGAATGTTATCCCCGCAATCGTATCAATCTTCAGAGGTGCTTTCCAGCCTCAGGCCGTAGTTGGTGCCGGAGCCGGAATCGCTGTTCGTCAGGTTATGCGTCTGGGCGTTGCCCGCGGACTTTTCTCAAATGAAGCAGGTATGGGTTCAACTCCTCACGCACATGCACTTGCAATTGTTAACCGCCCTCAGGAGCAGGGTGAGGTTGCCATGGTAGGTGTATTCATTGACACATTTATCGTTCTTACACTTACAGCACTTGTTATCCTTTCTTCAGGTGTTCTCGGAACCGAAGTACTTTACGCAGGTGATATCACCGGAACTCCTGTTGCCCAGCTTGCATTTACTACAGGCTTTGGCGGATTCGGTCCGATGTTCGTAGCTATATGTCTTCTGTTCTTCGCCTTTTCAACCATCATCGGATGGTTCTTATTTGCAAGACAGAACATCACATTCCTTTTTGGAAAGAAGGCAATCATTCCATTTGCCGTTATCGATGTAGTATTTATCTTCGCAGGCTCCCTCCTGAAGGTTGACCTGGTTTGGAACATGCAGGACCTCTTTAACGGTGTCATGGTCATCCCCAACATCATCGGCCTCATCGCCCTCTCCGGCGAAGTCGCAAAGATGTCAAGGATGAATTCGGATGACAAAAAAGAAGCAAAAAAATAGCATAACAGATATACAGTAAGAGCCGGAGGTTTTCCCTCCGGCTCTTGTTATTTACTGTATTGACTTGTGCCATTCCTGGAGTGACATGATGCCGTCATCGCCGTTGTCCCGGACAAACTTGATGCCTTCGGCTGCGGCCTTTGCTGCGGCAACAGTGGTGATGTATGGAACCTTTGCCTTGATGGCGGTCTTACGGAGGTAGCTGTCATCATGGACGCTGTCCTTGCCGATAGGTGAATTGATCACCAGGTCAATGTTTCCATTGGTGATAAGGTCCATGATATTCGGACGGCCCTCGTAAAGCTTCTTAACCTTTTCTGCAGGGATACCTGCTTCGGTAATAAGCTTATGAGTGTTTTCGGTTGCAACGATGTTGAAGCCTGCTTCTGAGTAAAGCTCTGCAAGTTCCGCTGCGTAAGCGTGATCCTTGGTGTTAAGGGAAATAAGAACTGTGCCCTCGGAAGGGAGCTCTGCCTTGGCAGCTTCCTCCGCCTTTACGAAGGCTTCACCTGTGGTCTTCGCAAGTCCCAGAACCTCTCCGGTAGAACGCATCTCCGGTCCGAGGATAGGATCAACCTCAGGGAACATGTTGAACGGGAACACAGCTTCCTTTACGCCGTAATAAGGAATGTTCTTATCGGTTAATGCAGGCACCGGTGAAGGTCTTCCGGTTATTTCGCCAGTGATGATATCCACGGCGATAGGAACCATACTTATGCCACATACCTTTGAAACCAAAGGCACTGTTCTCGATGCTCTCGGGTTTGCCTCAATCACATAAACCTTTCCGTTTTCGATGGCGTACTGCATGTTCATAAGTCCAACAACATGCATCTCTTCCGCTATCTTTCTTGTATATTCCTTTATGGTCTCCAGATTATCCTCCGGAATGTGCTTTGAAGGCACTATGCATGCTGAGTCACCTGAATGTATACCCGCAAGCTCGATGTGCTCCATAACCGCCGGAACATAAGCATTGGTTCCGTCACTTATGGCATCAGCTTCGCACTCCATAGCATTGTTAAGGAAACGGTCAATGAGTATAGGCCTGTCCAGTGTAACACCGATGGCAGCATTCATATAGTCACGGAGACTTTCGTCGTCGTAAACCACTTCCATGCCGCGGCCGCCAAGTACGAAGGAAGGACGAACCATAACCGGGTATCCGATCTTGTGTGCGTTGTCCAATGCTTCCTCCACGGTTGTAGCCATTCCTGCTTCAGGCATCGGAATGCCAAGCTTATCCATCATTGCGCGGAAAAGATCGCGGTCCTCTGCAAGGTCGATGACTTCCGGAGTGGTTCCCAGTATCTTTACGCCGTTCTTCTTCAGGCTGTCTGCAAGATTAAGCGGTGTCTGTCCTCCGAACTGGGCAATGACACCAACAGGATTTTCCTTTCTGTAAATGCTGAGAACGTCCTCAAGGGTGAGGGGCTCGAAGTAAAGCTTGTCGGAGGTGTCATAGTCAGTGGAAACAGTCTCCGGGTTACAGTTTACTATGATGGTTTCAAAACCGAGCTTCTTAAGTGACTGTGCAGCGTGTACACAGCAGTAGTCGAACTCGATGCCCTGTCCGATACGGTTAGGTCCGCCGCCAAGGATCATAACCTTAGGACGATCGGAATTAACCTGGTCGTTATCCTGTCCGATGTAGGTGCTGTAGTAGTAAGAGCTGTCTTCTGTTCCGCTTACATGAACGGAATCCCAGTTTTCCGTAACGCCGATTGCTTCACGGCGGTTTCTGATATCGTCTTCGGAAACCTCCAGGATCTTCGCAAGATACTTATCTGAGAAGCCATCCTTTTTAGCCTGAGTGAGTGCCTCGTCGGAAGGAACATTACCCTTGTTTTTAAGAAGCTCCTCTTCTTCATCCACTAGCTCTTTCATCTGTTCGATGAAGTATTTCTTGACCTTTGTGAGCTCGAAGATCTCATCTACGGTTGCGCCTTTACGAAGGGCTTCATACATGATGAAATGCCTTTCGCTTGAAGGTGTGATGAGGAGTTTCAGGAGTTCATCCTTTGAAAGGTCGTTAAAATTCTTTACAAAGCCGAGACCGAAACGGTCCTTCTCGAGAGAACGGATGGCCTTCTGGAAAGCTTCCTTGTAGTTCTTTCCGATGCTCATGACCTCGCCTACGGCACGCATCTGTGTGCCCAGCTTATCTTCAACACCCTTGAACTTTTCGAATGCCCAGCGGGCAAACTTAACTACCACGTAATCTCCGTCGGGGACGTATTTGTCGAGGGTTCCGTATTTTCCGCAGGGAAGCTCACTCAGCGTGAGTCCGGTTGCAAGCTTTGCGGACACAAGGGCGATAGGGAAACCTGTGGCCTTTGAGGCAAGAGCCGAGGATCTGGAGGTTCTCGGATTGATCTCGATTACTACTATACGGTCTGAAACCGGATCGTGGGCGAACTGAACATTGGTACCGCCGATAACTCCGATATGCTCGACGATCTTGTAAGCCTGTCTCTGGAGCTCATCCTGCAGATCCTTTGAAATGGTAAGGAAAGGTGCCGTACAGAAGGAGTCACCGGTGTGAATGCCTACGGGGTCAACATTTTCAATGAAGCAGATGGTGATCATGTTATTGTCCTTGTCGCGGACAACCTCAAGTTCCAACTCTTCCCATCCGAGGATGGACTCCTCTACCAGAACCTGGTGAATGAGGCTGGCCTGAAGACCTCTTGCACAAACTGTCTTAAGCTCATCACGGTTGTAAACGAGACCGCCGCCTGCGCCGCCCATGGTATAGGCAGGACGAAGTACAACGGGGTAACCGAGCTCGTCAGCTATCTTCAGTGCTTCCTCTACGCTGTAAGCAACTTCACTTCTGGCCATTTCCACACCAAGCTTATTCATTGTCTCCTTGAACTCGATACGGTCCTCTCCGCGCTCGATGGCATCCACCTGTACGCCGATTACCTTAACGCCGTACTTATCCAAAATGCCTTCCTTATAAAGCTCTGAGCAAAGGTTGAGACCTGACTGACCGCCAAGATTCGGGAGCAATGCATCCGGGCGCTCCTTTGCGATGATCTGCTCCACTCTCTTTACATTCAGGGGCTCAATGTATGTGATATCCGCCATTTCAGGGTCTGTCATGATGGTGGCAGGATTTGAGTTTACAAGAACGATTTCATATCCAAGGCTTCTAAGTGCTTTGCAGGCCTGGGTTCCTGAGTAGTCGAACTCACAGGCCTGTCCGATGACGATGGGACCTGAACCTATGATAAGGATCTTGTGTATATCTGTTCTCTGTGGCATGCATATACCTCCGTATAAATAAACATTTAGGAATGATTATAGCACTTTTTATGCATAAATATACCATAAAATCGTATTTTATTTTCAATACACAAATGTCCCTGCAGAAAAGTGTAGTATCATCTTCTCTGTAGAGACCTAATGATTATCAGATTTCGAAGTCGAGACAGTCTCTGAGCTTTACTCTCGGAACTATGAGATTTTTAGCAACAGCCACATGATCAGGATGTGCTGCATATGCCTTGAGGGCATCTTCATTATCAAAACTTGAATCCAGCATAAAGTCAGCACTGGAGGAAGCGAGTCCATTGATATAAACCCTGATATCTATGGTTCCGGGGATCTTGCCCTTGAGGGATTCAAGTCCTTCCTTTATCTCCTTTTTTGCCTGTGCCTTTTCCTCTGCTGACAGCTCATCTTTGAATGTCCATAAAATAACGTGTTTAACCATGATTGCTCCTTTTTACGATGATTTGTTTAGTGACTGCGAAAGTCGATATAAGCTCGTTTCGCGCTTATATCATTATATAAAAAATCAGAAATAATGTGTAAAATAAATCAACATCTGCTTACAACACATTTTATATCTTTTCCGGACATGGTATAATTATACTTAATTACGTAAAGAAGCAAGTGATAACCGCTGCCGTCGGCAGGATCTGCTGTCGATGATCTGCATCATTTTCTAAATGTATGGGTAAGAGACCTCAATAAGGGAAAATTCATGAGTTATTTTGTTGAGATTGATGAAAACCTGAATATTCTGGACTGCAGCAAGAGTTTTATTATGTACATAGGTCATGGGAGCGTAAAGAATCTTGATATGATCGTTCCATCCACGGATCTTAGTAGTCTCAGAGATGCTGTACATGGCATAGTGCCGGGACGGTCGGTACTGTCATGCTTTAGAGTACGGAATAATAACGGAGATCTTTCCTGGGTTGCAGCAACTATAGAAAAATCTGTGAAACCCGATGACAACATCAAGATGGATATTTCTGATATACAATCCATGAAGGCCGATGTCGAGAAAGAGAGTTATGACAAGATGACCGGTGTCTACACCAAGAGTGCCATCATTGAGTATGCCCAGAACCTTATGCAGAAGTCTCCTCCCAAACATTTTTATTTTTTCCTGATGGATATCGACAATTTCAAATCGGTTAACGATTCCTTCGGGCACATGATGGGAGATAATGTGATCATAGAAGTGGCAAAGGCTGCAAAGAAGCACGTAGGTGACAAGGGCGTTGTCGGAAGGATCGGCGGTGACGAGTTTATGCTTGTTCTGGAAAAGGTCAACACAGAACCTGAACTTCGTGAGATCTTAAGGGGGATAAGATACGAGATCCGTGAGAAATACATGGATGAAAAAGAGAACAAGACCGTTACGATCTCAATGGGCGGAGCACTTTTCCCTGATAATGCAAAAGATTATGACAGCATGTTCCAGATTTCGGACAAGATGCTTTATCTTGCAAAGACAAAGGGTAAGGATCGCTACATCATCTACACTCCTCATGTCCACGGAAACATCCTGTATGACGGCAAGGTTATGACCATTGCTCAGCACATGCTCATCAATAATCAAAAGAGTGATCTTATCATGGGGCTTATGGATAAGTTCATGATGAAAAGGAACCTTTCGTTAAATGCTGCACTTGAAAAGATGCTGATCACCTATAACCTGGATGAGATATTCTTCCTTGGTGATGAAAGTCTTTCAACTTCTTTCGGGCTTAAAAAGATCGCAGATGATGATGGCGGGCATAGATTTGAAAATGCCGGCCTGGATTTTTCATCTACTGTTCCTGAGGATTTTCACCCTATGTTTGATACCTATCCCCTTAAAGTAGTCAACATGTTTGATCTGCAAAGGGAGAACTATCCGAGGTTTGCCTCGTTTATGGTGGAAAATAACCTGCGTGTTCTGGTGGTGTATCATATGACTCTGGCACAAAAGGGTGGGTATATCATTTTTGCCAGCAATACAAGCAGTTCCTGCAGACTTTCCGAGACTGACTTCGCAGACCTTGCTTACTTTTCAAGAATGGTAGAATTAAGCGGCCGGTGCCCATGAGCACCGACCGCTTTTATAATCTCTGAAAAGAAGTACGACATCATTTGGCTATATTCGTAAAATACTCATCTTCTAAGTCGTATGAACCACCATGTCTTTCAATGAATTTTTTGAAAAGATAATATCTGGTTTCATAACTTTTCCCGGCTGCTCTTCTGGTGTAAAGACCGGCCTCACTACTGGCTACTGCATGCTTGGAATCGTCATTCCCGTAAGATATGTAATGCCATTCATTACCTGTTCGTATCCATGTGTCATGATCCAAATAATCGACATCACATACAAGGCCTAAAACCTTGCACAACAATTCTGTTGTGAACAATACGCCAGCCACGTCAGAGCGTTTATTTATAAGAGTGCGGTAATAAAAATCATCATCAATTGTGTTCGGGTCAAAGGGATCCGATTTCTCCCAGATTTCTCCCTGCTCAGAGCTTTTGGCCTCCGGATCTATAGTGATTGTGTGTAAAACCTTGACTATTTCGTTATATCTCTCTTCTTCGGACATATTCATGAAATCAAAGCCATTTAACCAATTAACCAGCCATTCATATGTCGCTTTTCGAGCCGGATACGGAGATACATTAGGATCCTCTCCGGTGAGCATTGCAAGTATTGGCTTATCATAAACATACGTCAGCGAGTCAGAACGATAATACTTGCTGCTTTCGTGCCAATGATATCTGGGATTTTGCTCAGGGCTTAACGGATTAACCTGTCTTAAATCCCATGCATCAATGCAGTTTTTTAGAGGCTGAGCCGGGTTATATGGTTCCGTTCCAAAGGGAATGCTGTAGGGTTCTGATACCTTCTTACGCTGAGTTACCCCGTCAATGACCCACTCGCCATTGCTGTTCAGCCATTTATCATCAATTTTATCCTGGAAATCATGGAAAAGTATGCCATTTTCATCAAAATAATAACAGGCTGCATAGCCGTCTAAATCATTATCTATCCATGTCCATCCTGTTGCATAGGTTCCGTCTGCCTGAATATATTTAAATGTTCCGTTATCATGAACCCAGTTATTTGCAAAAGCATTGACTGAAAAAGTCATGGAAAGAGCTGCTGCGACAGCGCTTATTTTTCTATAAATCTTCTTCATTTTCCGGTCTCCCTTAAATTACTATAGGATGATATTCACCATATCCGACATAACCTCCCTGGGCATCTGCATATCCTACAAATCCATCCATGTTGATGATTACCCACTGGTGATAGTAGTCGTTTTCATTGGCATGAACCCAGTCATATCCCATAAAATCAAGAACCCTGCCAAGTGCTCTTGTGCATCCCGCACAGGTCCAGTCTCCTGCCACAAACACGCCATACGGGGAACGGTAATAGTAGTTGCTTTCCGGAAGAACATCAACCGGACCACGATACAGATATTCATTTACCAGTTTTGATGCAACACTTACCTGTTCGAACTGTGAATGACATTGAGGATCATTAAGTGCCAGGGATGCTAAAAGCTTGGCATGCAGATCGGCTTCAGCTGCCTGCTCAGCACTTAGTCCTTTATAATAGTTATGGCCTCTGTCCCCGGGATCCTGTGCGATGGGAATAGCCGGTGTATAAACGCCGTTTGCGTCAAAAGTGTAGTATCTCAGTGTTTCATTTCTTGCCATGGTTCCGTCATCTTTAAGGTAATACCAGTTTCCGTTGTCAGGAACCCAGCCTGTAGTCATATAACCATTTGTAGGCCAAAAATAATATCTCTGTCCTTCGTAATCAAGCCATCCGGTGATCTTCTGACCATTATCATCAAGATAGATTCTTTCATTACCTTCCATGGACCATCCCTGTGCCATAGAGGCAAAAGAAGGGATCATACATCCGATGCCTAAAGCCGAAAGAATTATAAGCATTTTCTTTTTGAGTTTTTTCATAGTTTTCTCCTTTTCAGTAACAGTTCAGCAAGTGGACCACCAGCCCGTCCACCTGCTGAACTGTTACCCTTTTTTTATTACTACCCTATAGTAGCTATAATAGCACTAACCGTATATCAACTCCACCAGTAGACCCGGAGAATCTTATCAATATGATTTTCGGTGAATTTTACAAAATAATTATCATAGCCGGCATATTTTGTATTTAAGTATCGTGCAAACCATTGTACTGCCGTATCATCATCTTCATGATAAGGTAAAAAGAAATCTTCATTTGATGTTTCAAGGATTGTATCGTCATCAAGCACATAATCCCTGTCATATGCTCTCAGGATAAATCCGGTTCCGTCAAACATATCATCATTTCTGTCTTTGAACTGAACGGTGATGCTTTCCCATGAAGAGGCGGTATTTACACCAAGGGCTCCCGGGAATGCCAAACGAAGCAAGCGCCCCCAGTCGTCCTTATATTCGTCGTAGACATTTCTGATCTCTTCTCCGTTGGAATAGCTTTTCAATACAAAACCATCCTTCATAACCTGAATGACCTTCCCCTTATGAAGGTAAAGCTCATACTCATCATAAGGGTCGTCATGTCCCATAAAGAGGCCTGCATTAACAAAGATCATGCTGTCTTCAGGATTATTCCCGTTTTTTGCTCCGGGATTTATATCCGGATTTGAGTGATAACACCACACGCCGTCAAAGTCACAGTTAAAGATTGAGTTTCTGACGACTATACCTTTGTTCTTCCAGAAAGCTTCCTGATGTAATCCGGTGTTATACTGTCCCCATGGGTCTGCAGATCCATCATGAAATAACGGATAATCCTTAAAGTGATCATCGGTATACTTTACCGTTGACTGGATTTCAGAAACCAGCGTATCGATATTCAGATCAATGTTTAAGTTCTTTTCTGTGCCGGTATTGGTTTTTATCATCAGACCCAATCATAACCTCCTTCTCTTGCTTCTTTATCTATCTCCTGGCATTTATGCATTACTTCCTCTCTCTTTTCCAGGAGATCTTCTATTTTCTGATTTATACTTTCTTTTTCATTTTCTTCCGCCTTACTAAATTCCTCCCTAAGTTTTTTAATTTCATCATACAATTCGCCATCACGTTTCATTAATTCATTATGCTTTTTTCTCCACTTTTTATTCTTTTTTTCAAGTTCCTTTTTTTCTTCCTGCTTCTTTTCCTCTTCCTTACGTTCTTCAATGGCATCCAGTTCATCCTGGGTCACGAAAAACTCATCATGAAGCTGCTGTTTCACTTCCTCAAGTTTTGATCTTTTGTATGTTTTTGGAGCTGTGACACCAACGTCTTCCCATTTGCTATGACCGTATAATTTCTTGCTATTTTCATCAGAAAGATTGACGTCTTCGAGGTTAATGTCTTCTTCTCCCCAATATTTTTCAAGATTAGACCCATCTTTATCTGTATATGTTGCATCTACATGGTACCAGTTGCCGTTGATCTTAACCATATTCCATGCATGGCGTTTGTTATGTATGAACTTTGCATCTAATCCGCACTCCTGTGCCATGAGCTTAAATGCCTTTGCGTATCCGTCACAGACAGCTTCACCATCCAGCAGACAGCCCTCTGCGGTATGAGGTCTGTCACTATCAAGGTTGTACCTGCAATTTCTTGCTATGTACATAAGTATCAACAGCTCTTTTTCGATGTCGGAACGGCCGTTTATCGAGTAAGTATCCTTGAAGTCATCAATAACGGATAATATTTCATCAGAAACGTGGGAATCGTCGTCTGTGACCTCGATTTCGCCTTCATTATCATTTTCGCCCGGTCTTCCATTCGGCCATTCAACTGTCATCTCTTTTTTTTCACCGTTCCAGTAAATATGGGCGCCCTCTTCTTCATACTTTTCTAACGCCCACTCAGGCAGGTAACTATAACAAAGGTAATCTCTCCAGTTATCAGTGGTCTGAGCAAGATACTTTTCCTGTAGAGCGTTAAATTCATGAGCAGGAAGATTTGAATCGAAAAGATCTGCATGTGAAATATAACCATTATTTGATGTTGTACTTGCACTTCCCTGGATTGCTGCAGCATTTGAAACAGCATTAACTGCCTTTGTCTGAATGTTTCCGCTCGCATCAACCCACTGGCCGTTGGCATTGATCTTATAGCCTTCGACTTCACTGTTTACAACCATGTAGCCTTTTTCATCAAAGTAGTAGCATTCAGCTATGGTATCATCATTACCGTCAAGCCATACCCACTGATTGGTCGGGTAGGATGAATCGGCATTCTGCCACCACCAGCCGGTTCCGTCATTCTTCCACTGACCCTGTACTCCATCTATACGGGTACCTGCGAAAGAAGGGATCGCCATAGATGCGGCAAGCACTGCTGCGAAAGATCTTGCTATGATTGATTTTGTTTTTTTCATACTGTTTAACCTCACATTTTTAGTTTATATCCGGTAACTTTAATTGCTTACATTTATATAGACACTTGGTATTTCAAAAAGGTTTCACTTTCGGATAATTTAAATTATAATTTTCCGTTATATTTGAAAAAGTAATTTTTTAAGATGAGCTATGTCACAGGGACATTTCAGACCTTAGTGTGTAACAAGCAGAACCCAATAATCTTTACCATCAACTTTTGCGTGACCAACGCCGATATGATTATGAGTAGAGCTTAATAAAACGTTTCTGTGGCCTTCCAATGAATACCAACTATTTACAATTTTTACAGGTGATTTCTTACCGGTATAAATGTTTTCACAACATGGTCTGTATCTGCCTGAAATTTCATCAATTGCTGTATGAGCAGAGGTGCCATCCGGTCTCCAATGTCCAAATTTTACACTTAACTCCTGAGCTCTTATTTCACAGGCTTTCATGATGTCATCATCTATCTCATATTCATCAAGACCATTTTCTCTACGGATGATATTTACTGCATCTATCATCTCTTGTAACTTTTCGTGATCATCATAAGTATCCGGAACTATCTGAGTAGACTCGTAACTCCTCATTAATTCTTTTATTGAGTCTGTATCCAGCTCGAAATCTTCGGAAGGGGCTGTGTTGTCCGAATCAGAGTCTGTGTTTTGGTTTTTCTTACTTGTGGATGTGGTTTTCTTTGATTCAGCTTTTTTCTTTTTCGCTTCAGCATCTTTTTGTTTCTTGGTTTTTGTTTTTTTAGTTACTATTTCTACGGAATCGTTATCATCTGAGAATGTTTCATCATCCTCTATATCCGTTTTTTTATTTTCATAATTACCTGAGTTTTCGCCTTTAACAGCGGTTTTCTGTATAGTACCGTTGTTATCTACCCACTGGCCGTCAGCATTAACCAGATAACCCCCGATTTCTCTGTTTACTGCCATATAGCCGTTTTCATCGAAGTAATAGCACTCGGCAATGTTATCGCCATTACCGTCAAGCCATACCCACTGATTAATCGGGTAGGATTTATCAACATTCTCCCACCACCAGCCGTTTTCGTTATTTTTCCATTCTCCCCAGACTCCATCCAAACGTGTGCCTGCGAAAGAAGTGATTGACATTGATGCTGCAAGAACTGCTGCGAATGATCTCGCTATGATTGATTTTGTGTTTTTCATACTGTTTAACCTCTCATTATTCCTTGAAAATAAGGTGTTTCTTATTGCTTACATTTATATAGACACATGGAAATTCAAAAAGGTTTCACTTTTTGGAAAAAATTTATTGGAGATTTTTAGGCATAAATAAGTGCAGGTGCCAGAGTTAATTACTCTCCGGCAGCTGCATACGGATATTAATGTGTGATATCGGTGAAAGCATCGATATGATTATCGCTTATCTTTACTCTGAAATAATTATCAAGATATAAAGAACCGTTATTGTATAGGCGTGTAAACCACTGAAAAGCTGTCTCACCTGCGTGATAATCAGGGATATAAACTTTTGGATCCGTATACCGAAAATCGAATACGGTATCTTTATCCAGGATATATGTGCTTCTGTTTGCCGCATCAATGATATGTACATAGGAATCCGGATTATAGTTAAAGCCAATGGTGGAAGCTATTATATGGTAGCTGTTTCCGTCAAAGCTTATATATTTGTTATTAAAGTTTAATACTGTCCAACTTTCAGTATTAATTTTACTTGGAAATACTTCGGGAGTTTCTTTATATAATGTTCCTACCCTGGTACGGGGTCTATCGCCTACAAGCCATGCACCGTTTGCATCCACACGAGCGCCGCCTGGTGTAACTGTATCGACAAGCAAGTAACCGTCTTCGTCAAAATAGTAGCACTCTGAAATGCCGTCAAGATTTCCGTCTATCCATTTCCAGCAGTTCTTTGGATAAGAACCGTTTCTTTCATAATACCGCCAGCCCCCGGTTTCTTTCTTCCATGTTCCTGCCATAGCAGTAAATCCGAATGCTGCAACAGCAAGAATTGTGGATACTGCTAATCTTAGTCTTCTCATAATGTATAATCCTCGTTTTCCATGGTAGCCATGTGATTTTTTACATTGATTAACACAACCGGTGTTTCAAAATAATCAGTGAGAAATCATTACCAGTAGGCGCTTGTTACAGATCGAAAAGCATCAATATGATTTCCGTTAACTTTAATTTCGTAACAGTCCCTATTAGGAGTGAATTCTGAGCTGTTAAAGTATCTCGTGAACCACTGATATGCTGTATCACCGTCCTCATAGTTTGGACGATAATAATCAGAAGTTAAATCAATTTCTGTATCAGAATCCAGAATATATTCTTTGAAAGTTCTCCGGTCATAATCATCATAGTAGCCACATGCTCTGATATGATAACTGCTTCCATCAAAAGAGACATTACTATTATCAGTCGGCATAACGTACATCCACGATGGATCATGATCTATTCCTGAAGCACCCGGAAATGCCATTTCAAGTAAATGTCCAAATTCATCATTGTCAACATCCCGATATTCTTCTCTGACGGTCTTTATATCTTCTCCTTCAGGATAATCATTCAAAAAACTTCCATCCTTTGAGACACGGATGATCCTGCCATCGTGAAGATATACTCCATATTGAACAAAATCATCCATTCCATAGTAAACAGTTCCTTCTACATAGATAGCTGAATCTTCCGGATGTTGTCCGTTTTCTGCTTTTTCGGAAATATCAGGATTATAATGGAAGCATCTTACGTCATCCCCGGCAGATATGGTATTCAGGACTACTATACCGTCTTTTACCCAATAAGATTCACCCTGTAAACCACTGTCATATTGTCCCCATGGGTCTGCTGAATTGTCACCGGAATACTCTCGATATTCATCGCGATGAGAATCTGTGTATTCAACATTTTTATTAATTTCAGAAACCAACGCTTCTATATCAAGTCCAATGTTTGCTGCATTTTCAGCAGATGTTTTCTCCTAAACAGCTTCTGTCTCTGCCTCTGTTGTAGCTTCTTCAGTTGTTTCCTGCGGCACTGCTGTTTCCTCTGTGGTTGTCTCCGGCATTTCCGATGTTTCGATTACAGTTTCAGGTTTAGTTTCAGTAGTTGCCGGATCTGGTACATTGTTCATGCACCCACCGACAACTGTCGCTGCTGAAATTGCCAAAATAGTTGATACTATTAATCTGGTATTTCTCATACGGTATTACCTCTCATTTATTTTTATAATTCATCGAACCTTAACGTTAGAAATTGCATCTATATGATTATCTGAAATTTTCACCGTGTAAATATTGTATGCATATGAATCATTCTCATCAGGTTCGTTATAAAATCTCTCAAACCATTGAATGGCAGTATCACCGTCATGATAATTTGGCAATGATTTATTAGGATTAAATTTCTCTGATTTGATAATTTGAGTAGCGGAGTCGAGAATGACATCTTCATATTCATCCTTGGTATAGCTTTTACCTTGGTAAAGACCTCTTATGTGATATCTGGTTCCATCAAATGAGATATCTTCTTTTCCTGATGAAGAGTAGTATATCCAAGACGGATCATGATCTATTCCCAGAGCACCCGGAAATGCTAATTCAAGTATATTTCCGAACTCATCAGTGTATTCATCATGTACAGTCTTTATATCTTCTCCAAAAGGATAATCTTTAACTATACTTTCGTTTATTGATATTCGAATGATTTTGCCATCATAAAGATATACTTCATACTTATCATTATAATCTTCTTCGCCAATGGGCCGCCATCCAAGCACGTAAATTGTAGTATCCTCAGGATTTTGTCCGTTCTCTGCTTTATCAGAGATATCGGGATTCAAATGGTAGCATGTAACAGTATCGTCATATTCCGACTCTACAGAATCACCAACAGTATTCTCCACCACTATCCCATTTTTTAATGTAAAAGTTGAAGCTTGTAAGTTGCTGTCATATTGTCCCCATGGATCCGGTGAATTGTCATAATAAATAGAATAATCTGAATAACCGGGACCAAGAAAATCGTTAATTGTGTACTCTACATTCTCATTGATTTCAGAAACCAGTGTATCTATATCAAGCTCAATTCGTTCTTCAATTTCGGTGGATGTTTCTTCGAGAACAGTTTCTGCCACTGTGGTTTCTGTAAATGTATCTTCTGCCTCAGTTTCTTCTGATGCTATAGTAGTCTCAATCACATCCTCGGGTTCATTCAAAAAGGTATCCGATACTTCATAAGCTCCTACGCCAATTACCGACGCAGCGGCAACGCCAATTATAACTTTCGTTAAAATAGCTGCTCCTCCGGCAGTCGCTGCGCCTGCGGCTGCACCTGCACCTGTTGCAGCAGCGGCCGTGGCTGCACCTACGGCACCCACGGCAGTCGCACCGGCAGCTCCCATGGCAGCCGCACCGATTCCTGTTGCAGCGGCTGCACCGACTGCGGCTACTGATCCCGCTTCTCCTGAAATTGCTGTGCCTATTCCTGAAGCGACTCCTGCTCCTGCTGAAGTTGTTCCGGTGGTGGCAGCTCCTGCACAGGTTGCTGATCCGGCTGTTGCTGCTCCGGCGGCAGCACCCGATCCTGACGATAATTCAGCCAGAATCTTTGCCGCTGTGACAGAAGTAAATGCTGATCTTCCCATCTGCATAGCCATAGCTGTATCTGTATCGAACATGGATCTGATAAGTACAAATACAGAAATACCTGTAAGTGTGATACCCTGCTTTATGAAATCCTGCTTGTGGGCTTCTACATTCTGTCTTCCGCGCCTAAGCCATGTCTTTATGGTATTCTCGGGTTTACCGACTATGTTTGATATCTCTTTGATAGAATACTGCTGCCCATAGTACATGATGAGAACATCCCTTTGTGCTTCGGGAATCTCGGATAAGACACCATTAACTATCTCAGCTGTGGCTTTTTTATCTACGACCAATGCGGGATTATAGTCAACACGGTCATCCTTAAAATCCATGGGGTCTTCATCATCATCTATGGTAAGCTCGTAAACCTTTGAAAGTTTATCTCTCTTCCAGTTCAAAGCCCTGTGAGCGATGATCCTTCCCAGCCATTTATCGAATTTTGTACGATCTTCAAGCTCATTGATATGTTTAAGAGCTGAAACATAGGAATCCTGTATTACATCATCCACATCCATATCTCTGTTACCGAGATACTTTCTTGCCACGCATAAGGAATAATTTATAGTGTTTTCATATAAAAGCCCAAAATTCTCTTTATTGCCCTGTTGTAATTCCAGGACTATTTCTTCATTAGTCATACTTCTATATCCTTTTATGTTCTTCTTATAATTTGCGAAATGGCTATAAATAATGTGAACAGCATTAAAAATTTAAATTAATATGTAAATATATAGCAATCCGTTTTTCTATGATTCTAAACCTAAATAAATATAATTGATATACTTTCACGGTTAAATCCATAGTCTTTTCTGCTTACTTATATATAAATAACAAATCCTTAGGGGTTCATCTCAGTTCCTGAAGTCTCTGGATTCTCAGTTCATTATCGGGATGGCTGCTTGCAAGATTTGCAAATAAACCTGTTGAAGGAGTTCCCTTTATAGTGCTGAGAAGTGCACAAAGCTCATTTCCATATCCAAGATCGTAAGCGAACTCATCTGCTTCAAACTCATTTTCACGACTTGACTTCATTACAAGCAGGATACCAAGCTTTGTCCATGCATATGAAAGTACTGATACAGAAACAGACAGTAACAGGTGATATACAGCAGAAGCAATTCTAGCAGTTAATCCTTCTGATCCGCCCCAGATTATTGAGACAATACTTAAAACGATGTGGAGTATTTCGATAAATATTCTTATTCCAAGGATTATTCCGCTTACGATCATGTTTCCTACACAAACCACAAGGATGAGGTCGGTATCTTTATGTGCCAGGTGGCCGAACTCATGAGCGAGAGTTGCCTTTATCTGGCCTACCGGCATCTGGAGAAGTCCTTCTGTTATGCATATAGTTTTTCTTCCTGTTGCAAATGCATTTGGAACCTGATCATGGTTGATGAAGAGTTCAACATCATCCGGTACCTCAGGATCAAGACGTTGTGCATTTCTGTATACTTCTCTGAATATCGGCTCGATATATGCAAGTTGTTCTTCATCTTTTATCTTATGGCAGCCTGTCTGAAATCTCAGAACCCATTCTCCAAACGGGGAAAGAGCTATCATGAGTGAAATCATGTAAGCCATGATACCGAAAATGATTACCATTGGATTGAACTCAGTATTGGCACATGCGAAGAAATAGAACACGAATGTTATGATCAGTGTGTTGAGCACTAAATAAATGATTACGGGGATGTTAGACTTTCTTGCTACTTTTTTGAAAAAATCGATAATGTACATAATTGTTCTCCTTTGAATTAAAATGTTTTTTATTGGTTACATATACATAGACACGTGAGATTTCAATAAGGTTTCACTTTTTCAAAAAAATTTGAAAAATTTTTGATTTTTTGAATTTTGGGCAAAAAAACTCCCTCCGGGGAGACTACCGACATATTCGGTAGTCTCCCCGGAGGGAGTTTTATATTTGCAGATTATCTGCATATTTAAATAAAATAACGTCTCTGGGTGCAGTTTCAATATATGCTTGTTCCCTATGCATAAAAGCTACTATTTCATCCTTAGACATTCCACCAAGTTTTTCGATCACTATATCCAGAATTCTTTTATCATCTTCTGATAGAGCCGGAAATTCTGACTCTCCGCTTAAACTGAAGTGATATGCGTATGTCTCCCCTAAATCCACTTCTTCACAAGGTACATCTTTGAGATCAATTATGAAATTATGCGCCACCGGCACAGCTCCCATTGGAAAAGCTTTATATACCAATCCGGTAATAGCGAAGCCTCTTTGTTTATAGGAAAGTGCATCTGCATACCACATTAGCTTCATTAATTTTACTTTGAATAGATTTGAAATTTTAAATGACGATGCATAATATCTGATAACATCAACTACTTTATCCAGAGACAAATCTGTATTACCCTGAAAAAGCGTATTGCCCTGAAACCTCACATAACTTGCTTCAATTGCTTTTCTTAGATACAGATCCTGATCTGATTCATATAATAAAGTTGCCGCATTTAAATATTTTTGGTAAGCCTCCGCCGTCAAATTATCCTTTGAGTCTTTTAGTAATGATAAAAACCACTCCGGATCCCGATCCAGTTTTTTCAGGATTGTATCATGTGCTTTATCTTGAACTTGATGGCTCTCATATCTTGTTATTGTCTTGCCACCCCATCCAAGTAATATACATAGGTCGCTCTGGGTAATACCATATTTACCGCGAATATTGCAAATGTCTTCGGAGGTTAAAAGACCTTCAGCCCTTCGATATGAATTCTTCATTTTAAGATCATTA
Source organism: Oribacterium sp. FC2011 (assembly GCF_000701645.1). Classification (NCBI taxonomy): domain Bacteria; kingdom Bacillati; phylum Bacillota; class Clostridia; order Lachnospirales; family Lachnospiraceae; genus Oribacterium; species Oribacterium sp. FC2011. The sequence goes on along the minus strand of NZ_JNJM01000016.1, from coordinate 892 downwards.
TCCTGCATTTGATGCTCATCCATATATAACTCATCTGCAGTATCACAATACATATAAGAAGCCTCATAATTAATTTTTCGATTTTTATAGGTTGCCTGTTCTTTGACAAGGACGGTTTTTACCTCATGCTCTTCCATACAACATGTACATAGTTTATTTTCGCTTTTCAAAACCTTCATTTCCATGAAAATACCCCCTATTTCTTTCGATATGGAAACATATCAGGTGTAAATGATTTTTCAGCAAAATGGAATGACATTATAAAGGTCGTTGGATTTCCATACAATCCAAATAATTCTACACGAATCTTTATATATACATCTTCTTTCCTGTTATAAACCTTACCAAACTCCCTCATTTCACTTCTCTTAGGAAATCGTAAATCTTGTACTGTTTGCATATAATCTTCTACAGTAACTAATACTTCCCACACCCAAAAGGGCGTGAAACTCAGTGTTTACAATGTTTGCGGCGCAAAAATACCATTATGCCGCCGACAACTGCTCCGCGCAGGCCTCTAAGGGCGCTTTCAGATAGTTTGGCAGGTTGTTGATGAATTGCTGTACAAACCCTGCCATTTGAGCATCAGTGAGCGCAAAGAACTCTTTGACGGTTGAAAGCAGTGCAATCATGATCAGTCGCATAGAATGGTCAAAGGTTATTTCCGCTACTTCCTGGACATACAGGTAGAACAGTTCTCCGAGCGATCGGTGATCTGTGTTTGCCCTCTGGAACACGCTAAGCATCATATACCTGACATTGGCTATGGCAAGGTGTGCTGTCAGCGAATCAAAAGATGTGCTTTGGCATTCCTTCGTATATTTCAGATACTGCTTGCAAGTCTTGAAATAGACCTCAATATTCCATATGCCGATATTTTAGAAATGCCGAT